>NZ_DASURI010000075.1:0-15245 GCF_036280135.1 Longimicrobium sp. | reverse complement strand
GACCCCCTGCCCCCGCTTCGCGGGGGAGGGGGAGAACTTCATCGCACGGGATGGTTGCTGCCCCACGCCACCGCCCGTCGAAGTGTACACCCTCTCCCGCGCAGTTTGCGGGAGAGGGACGCGAGGAACGAGCGGGGTGAGGGCCCGCGGGGTAAGGGCCTACCGCGCCAGCCACCCCCCGTCCACCACCAGCACGTGCCCGTTCACGTAGTCGCTCGCGGCGCTCGCCAGGAACACGACGGCGCCGGCCAGGTCCCCGGGCGCGCCCCAGCGGCCCGCCGGAATGCGCGCGCCGATGTCGCGTGAGCGGTCCGGGTCGTCGCGCAGGCGCTGCGTGTTGTCCGTGCTGAAATAGCCCGGCGCGATGGCGTTCACCTGCACCCCGTGGCGCGCCCACTCGTTCGCCAGCGCCTTGGTGAGCCCCGCCACGGCGTGCTTGCTGGCCGTGTACGCCGGCACCGTGATGCCGCCCTGGAACGAGAGCAGCGACGCCACGTTGATGATCTTCCCCGCCCCGCGCTCCGTCATCCCCTTGCCGAAGCGCTGGCTGAGCACGAAGACGGAATCCAGGTTCGTGCGGATCACGTCGTCCCACTCCGCCAGGGGGAACTCGGCGGCGGGGTGGCGACGGATGGTGCCCGCGTTGTTCACGAGCACGTCGATCTGGCCCGCCAGCCGCTCCGCCTCGTCCGCCATGGCGAGGACGGACGCGCGGTCGGAGTGATCGGCCTCCACCTGCCACGCCTGCCGACCCGCCGCGCGCATGCGCGCCGCCGTCTCGTCCGTCCCGCTTCGGGTCGTGCTGGCGCAGACCACGTCCGCGCCGGCCTCGGCGAGCGCGACGGCCATCGCCTGGCCCAGGCCGCGGCTGGCGCCCGTGACGAGCGCGCGCCGGCCCTCCAGCGAGAACATCCGCATCAGCGACTCGGCGCTCATCGGCCGAGCTCCAGGGCGGCGAGGATGAAGGGGCCCACGCCCTTGTAGTCGTCCGTCACCACGGGCTCGCTCACGTAGTAGGCGTACGATCCGTCGCGGTAGCTGCCGTCGCGGCGCGGGTTTCCGCCCACGCCGCTCACCTGCACCACGTTGATGAGCGACACCGTGCCGTCCGCGTTCTCGCGGACCAGGTTCGAGAGCAGGCCGTCGAAGCCGCGCTCGGCCACCTGCCTGTATTCCGGCGCGACGTAGCCCAGCCGCGCCGCCTTGGCCAGCGCGTAGACGAACATGCTGCTGGCGCTGGCCTCCAGGTAGTTGCCCGCGCGGTTGGGCTGGTCCATCACGTTCCACCACAGCCCCGTGACGGGATCCTGCACGCGCTCGATGGCCTCGGCCGCGTCCCTGAGCGTCTGGATGATGGCCGCGCGATCCGGGTGATCCGCCGGAAAGTGGTCCAGCGTCTCCACCACGCCCAGGACGTACCAGCCCATGGCCCGGCCCCAGAAGTTGGCCGACAAACCCGTCGCGCTGTCCGCCCAGGGCTGCGCCTTCGCATAGTCCCACGCGTGGTACATCAGTCCCGTGCGGGGATCGCGCGTGTGGCGGGCCACGAGCAGGAACTGGCGCGCGACGTCGTCGAACGCGGCCGGCTCGCCGTACGTCTTCGCGTACTCCGCGAGAAAGGGCTGGCCCATGTACAGGCCGTCCAGCCACATCTGCTGCGGATAGACCTGCTTGTGCCAGAAGCCGCCTTCCGGCGTGCGCGGGTGCGTGCGCAGCTGCTGGCGCAGGAGGTCCGCCGCGCGACGGTAGCGCGCGTCGCCCGTGCGCTGGTGCAGGCCGAACAGAAGGCGGCCCTGCGACACCTCGTCGATGTTGTACTCCGCCATCTCGTAGCCTTCGATGGATCCGTCGGGCCCGATCCAGCGGTCCATGTTCGTCCGCACGTAGTCCAGCATGGCCGCGTCGTTCCGCGCCAGGCCAACGCGCTCGATGGCGCCCAGCACGACGCCCTGCGTGTAGTCCCAGCGGCGGTGTGTCTGCGGGTTGCGACGCATCACCGACTCCGCGACGCGCACGGACCACGGGCGTCCGTCGCTCGAGGCGCGGGCGCGCGGCGCGGCGTTGGGGATCTCGATCGGCGCGTTGCCCGGCTGCGCGGTGCCTTCGCCCAGACCCGTGCCGGCGGGGAGGTGTGCGACCTGCGCGTGCAGCGGCGACGCGGCCAGCGACAGCGCGAACAAGGCAAGAAGGCGGATTCTCATCATCTCCCGTCGGGCGATGGTGGACGACCCCGCGAACGGCTGGCCGTGGATGCGCAGACGCGCGGCAATCCGCATCCGGGGGAGCGGAATCGTCATCGGCTCAGCGCGGGGTGGTGCGGACGTCGCTGGGCAGCAGGTCGGCATCCGACTTCGCGCCGGCCTCGTGCGACGTGGCCGAGGCGAGCTGGCCGTTGATCCGCACGCCGTCCATCACCAGACCGCGCACGCCCTCCGTCACATTGCCGCGCTCCACGCCGTCGAACCGCGAATCGATGATGCGCACGTCGCTGATCTCCGACCGCTCGTACGCCCGCATGTACAGGCCGTACTTGCTCTTGTGGCTCGTGACGTTGCGCATCTCCACGTTGCGCACCACGGGGACGAACGGGCCCTGCTGGCCTTCTTCGTAGTACAGATCGACGGAGAGGACGGCGTCGGCCACCTGGCCCACGCGCACGTTGCGCATGTACACGTTCTCCAGGATGCCGCCCCGCAGCGCGTTGTTCTTGAAGCGCAGCGCGCGGTCCAGCACGGGCGAGTCCATCTCGCAGTCCTCCACGAACACGTTGCGCACGTGCCCGCTGATCTCGCTGCCGATGGTGACGCCGCCGTGCCCTTCCTTCATCCGGCAGCCGCGGACGATGATGTTCTCGCTGGGGACGTTGATGCGGCGCCCGTCGGCGTTGCGGCCGGACTTGATGGCGATGCAGTCGTCGCCCGTGTCGAACAGGCAGTTCTCGATGAGCACGTCGCGGCACGACTCGGGGTCGCAGCCGTCGTTGTTGGGGCCGTGCGTGTCGATCCTGACCCCGCGCACCGTCACGTTGGAGCACAGCACGGGGTGGATCTCCCACATGGGCGAGTTGACGATGGTCACGCCCTCGATGAGCACGTTGCGGCAGCGGTACGGCTGGATGAACTGCGGCCGCAGGTACGAGCCCTCGCCGAACTGCCGCTGCTCCACGGGTACGCCGGCCTCCACCATCTCGAACAGCCGGTTGCGTGCCTCGATTTGATTCGGGAGCGGCGCGTTGCGGCCGCCCTTCCAGGGCCACCAGTGTGTGTCGTCGGCCTGGCCGTCCAGCGTGCCCTCGCCCGTGACGGCCACGTTCTCCTGCTCCCACGCGTAGATGAGGGGCGAGTAGCCCATCATCTCCATCCCCTCCCAGCGCGTAAAGACGGCGGGCAGGTAGTCCGCCGGGTCCTGGCTGAAGGCGATGGTGGCGCCGCGCTGCACGTGCAGGTTCACGTTGCCGCGCAGGTGGATGGGCCCGGTGAGAAAGCGCCCCGTGGGGACGACGACGCGTCCGCCGCCGGCCGCCGCGCACGCCCGCACGGCCGCGCGAAACGCCGCCGTGTTGTCCGTGCGACCGTCGCCCACCGCGCCGTGATCGGTGATGGGGAAATCGCGATCGGGAAACGTGGGCGGGACGATGCGGGCCAGGATCCGCGGCACCATGTCCCACCCCGTGGCGCCGGATGCGGATGCCGACGCACCGTTCGCGGCGGACGGCGCGGACGCGGCGGAGGCGAACGAGGAGCACGCCGTCCCGAGCGGAAGCACGAGCGCCGCGCCCGCGCCCACTCCCAGGGAGCGGACGAAGTCGCGGCGCGAGAGGGGCGAAGTCATCGGCACGTCAGGGTCGGACATCCGCTCGCTTCTGGTTGAGGTGCATTCGCTCCCACTCGGAGCAAACTCGCCGGACTGCCACCTCCCAGCCTGAGCGGCTAAAGCCGCCGCTGGGACCGCGGTAAGCCCCGTCTCGCGCCGACGCGCTCTGCGAACAGGGCTTCAACCACCAACGCGGGCCGTCACCCGGCGAGGCGCGCGCGGGTGTGCCGCGGCGACCCTCGCTGGGGCAGTCCGCGAAGGCGGACTTCGCGAATTTCCAGCGGCGAATTCATTCGCTCGGCTGGGACTTCGCGCCATCCGGCACCGCACCATCCGGCACGGGACCATCCCGCTCTGTCTCTCTCCCGGTCCTGCCTCTTCCCCGTCCTGCCTCTTCCCGGTCCTGCCTCTTCCCCGTCCTGCCTCTTCCCCGTCCTGCCTCTTCCCCCGGTTCTGCCCCTTCCCGGCTCTGCCCGCCTCCGCATTGTCCTCCTCCCCTCGCCCTACGCGATCTCCGGCGCGGCGAAGACGGGGGCGGCGAGCAGGGCAATGGCGCCGCGAAGGCGCGGGTTCACCACCGTCTGCTCGGGGATGATGGGCGTGGCGGCGGCGGCCGGCGTGAGCGCGCGCTCGGCGATCTCAGCACGCACCCACGGCTCGATGATGTCCCACGCCGCCGTCACCTCGCCGCCGATGAAGATGCGCGACGGGTTCAGCGCGTTCACGATCATCGCCAGGCCGCGGCCCAGGTACCGCCCCGTCTCGTCCAGCGTGGCGCGCGCCTTTTCATCGCCCGTGCGCGCCAGGGTGATGAGCCCGTCCAGCGTCACGGACGAGTCCTCCAGCGCCTGCCGCGTACGCGGGCTCGCCAGCTCCAGCCCCAGGTAGCGGCTGAGCGTAGCGAGATTGGAGGTGTGCGCCTCCCAGCATCCGCGCGCGCCGCACAGGCAGCGCGGGCCCTCGGGGTTCATGGGAACGTGCCCAAACTCGCCCGCCGTGTGGCTGTGCCCGCGCACCACCTGTCCGTTCACCACCACGCCCGCGCCCACGCCGTCGCCCACCGTCACGTACACGAAGTCGCCCGTGTCGGCGCCGCGCTGGCCCAGCCACATCTGCGCGAGCGCGCAGGCGATGGGCGCGTTCTCGATCTGCACCGTGAGGCCCGTGGCCGCGGCCAGCTGGTCGCGGATGTCCACGTCCCGCCACCCCAGCTGCGGCGAGTTGAGCACCCGCCCCGTCCGCTGGTCCACCATGCCCGGGACGACGAGGCCAAAGCCCTCGCACTCGCCGCCGCTGCAGTAGTTGCGCAGCAGGCGCTCCACGCGGGTGGCGAGCTCCTCCACCATCTTCGCGGGGTCTACCTGCGTGGGGAACGTCTCCAGGGCGATCTGCGTCCCCGCGAAGTCACTGAGCATGAGGTAGGTGCGGCTGAAGCGCACGTCGGCGGCCAGGACCAGGCGGTCCTGCGTGCGGATGTGCAGCATCTGCGGCTTGCGGCCGCGCGCCGTGTCTACCGTGGCGCCCTCGTAGATGGCGCCTTCCTCCAGCAGCTCGTTCACCAGCGCCGTCACGCGCCCGCGCCCAATGTTCATCCGCCGCGCCAGGTCGGCGCGGGAGATGGGCTGGTGCTCGCGGACCAGGTTCAGCAGGATCTGCCGGTTGATCTCCCGGGAGGTGCTGCGCGTGGCCAGCGTGAAGTTGCGGACGTTGATCTTTCTCACGGACTCGTTCCCGGTGGCCGGGGAGAGAGAAGGATCCCCAGGATAGTTCCCAATCAGAACAAAATTGCCGTTCCGCTCCGGAACACGCAAGGCCCTCGTGTCCGCCGCATCATCACCCGTCGCAAGATGCGGAGGCGAAGGGGGGATGGCAAGCGTGGTGGATTCCGTCGCGCAGGCAGGACGAGGGTCAGAGCGGACAGGGACGGATCGCGCCGGCAGCAACCCGCCCCACCCCCCGACCCCCTCCCCGCACGTTCCTCGCGGAGAGGGGGAGAACCGCGCTTCGGGAGAAGGGATGCCGACGTGCACGAACCACCTCCCTCCCCCACGCAGTTTGTGGGGGAGGGTCGGGGAGGGGGGCGCTCCGCCGCCGCCGGAACTCCGCGCACCACCACCACATCCGCCCTCCCCCGTCACCACCGTTGCGCGGCCGGGAGGATGCGGATACATTAGCACCGATAGTTCCAACTGAGAACAAATGCGGGTTCGGCCCGCTGTCCGCTCGGCCGGTCGCGGCGCACCTATACGTGCCGCTGGCGCCCCTCGCACCCCGTACGCCCGATGCACGCCGCCTCCTCCTCCCCGCACGCCGAGCCGCTGGTGCTGCACGAGGACCGCTTCCTTGATCCGGACCCGGGCGTACGCCGCATCGCGCGCGCCCTCTACGAGCAGACGCGCGGGCTGCCGCTCGTCTGTCCGCACGGCCACGTGGACCCGGCGCTGCTGGCCACCGACGCGCCGTTCCCGGAGCCCACGGCGCTGCTGCTCATCCCCGACCACTACATCTTCCGGATGCTGTACTCGCAGGGCGTGCCCATGGAAGCCATGGGCGTCCCCGCGCGCGACGGCACGGCGGTGGAAAGCGATCCGCGAAAGATCTGGCAGCGGTTCGGCGAGCAGTACCACCTGTTCCGCGGCACGCCCACGGGCGCGTGGCTGGACATGGAGCTGCACGACGTGTTCGGCGTGCGCACGCGGCTCAACGGCGCCACGGCCCTGCGCGTGTACGACGAGATCGCCGAGCGGCTGCGGTCGCCGGAGTTTCGCCCGCGTGCCCTGTTCGAGCGCTTCACCATCGAGGTGCTGACGACGACGGACGCAGCCGCGGACCCGCTGGCGCACCACCAGGCCATCCGCGACAGCGGCTGGGGCGGCCGCGTGGTGCCCACCTTTCGCCCGGATGCCGTCTTCCGCATCGCCCAGCCCACCTGGGCCGCGGAGATCCAGGCGCTGGAGCGCGCGGCGGGGACGACGGTGGACGGCTACGCGGCTTTCATCTCCGTGCTGGAGGCGCGCCGCGCGTTCTTCCGCTCGCTGGGCGCCACGTCCACGGACCACGCCGTCGTGGAGCCGTACACGGAGCGCCTGCCCGACGCCGAGGCCGACCGCCTGTTCCAGCTAGGCCGCGCGGGCCAGGCGACGGCCGCGGACCAGGCGCGCTTCGAGGCGCACATGCTGATGGAGATGGCGCGCATGTCCACGGAGGACGGCATGGTGATGCAGCTGCACGCCGGCGCCCTGCGCGACCACAACCAGCGCGTCTTCGACCGGTTCGGCATGGACAAGGGCGCGGACATCCCCGTCCGGACGGAGTACACGCGCAACCTGCGCAACCTGCTGAACGCGTACGGCAACGACCCGCGCCTCACGCTGGTCCTCTTCACCCTGGACGAGTCGACGTACGCGCGGGAGCTGGCGCCGCTGGCCGGGCACTACCCCGCCCTGCGGCTGGGCCCGCCCTGGTGGTTCCACGATTCGGTCGAGGGGATGAAGCGCTTCCGCGAGCGGACGACGGAAACGGCCGGCATCTACAACACGGCGGGCTTCAACGACGACACGCGGGCGTTCTGCAGCATCCCCGCGCGGCACGACCTGAACCGCCGCGTGGACGCCAACTGGCTGGCCGGCCTGGTCGCGCGCCACGTCATCACCATGGACGACGCGCACGAGATGGCGCGCGCCGTGGCGTACGACCTCGCCCGGCAGACGTACCGGCTGGACACGGTGCCGGAGCCGGCCCGCGCCCCGGCCACGCTGGTGGAGACGTGATGGACGCCCCGCTGGCCGTCCGCATTCACCCCGGCGACAACGTGGCCGTGGCCGTCGTCCCGCTGCACGAGGGGACGGAGGTGGCGGTGGACGGCGCGCGCGTCACGCTCGTGGAGGACGTCCCCGCCGGCCACAAGCTGGCGCTCGTCCCGCTGGCGCCCGGCGACGCGGTCACCAAGTACGGCTTCGTCATCGGCGAGGCAACGGCGCCGGTGGCCGCGGGCGCCTGGGTGCACTCGCAGAACCTGCGCACGCGCCTGTCCGGCACGCTGGAGTATGCGTACCGGCCCGTGCAGCGCGACGGATCGTCCGCATCCGCCGCGTCCGTCCCCACGTTCATGGGCTACCGCCGGGCGGACGGCCGCGTGGGCACGCGCAACGAGGTGTGGATCGTCAACACCGTCGGCTGCGTGAACACGGCGGCGGAGCGCATCGCGCGGGTGGCGGGCGAGCGGTTCGCAGGGCGCACGGACGGCGTGTTCTCGTTCAGCCACCCGTATGGCTGCAGCCAGCTGGGCGACGACCTCTCGAACACGCAGAAGGTGCTGGCGGGCCTGCTTCGCCATCCCAACGCGGGCGGCGTGCTCGTTCTCGGGCTGGGCTGCGAGAACAACCAGATGGACCAGCTGCTGGCCCTGGCCGGCGACGTGGACCGCGAGCGCCTGCGCTGGTTCAACACGCAGGACGTGGTGGACGAGGTGGAGGAGGGCGTGGACGCCGTCGCCGCGCTGGTGGCGCGGATGGAGGGCGACGTCCGCACGGAGTGCCCCGCGTCCGCGCTGATCCTGGGCCACAAGTGCGGCGGATCCGACGGCTTCAGCGGCATCAGCGCCAACCCGCTCGTGGGGCGCATCGCAGACCGGATGACGGCGATGGGCGGCGGCGTGATCCTCACGGAGGTGCCGGAGATGTTCGGCGCCGAGCAGGTGCTGATGAACCGGGCGGCGGACGAAGGGGTGTTCCGCGACATCGTCGCGATGATCAACGACTTCAAGGATTATTTCATCCGCCACGATCAGCCCATCTACGAGAACCCCTCCCCCGGCAACAAGGCGGGCGGGCTGACGACGCTGGAGGAGAAGTCGCTGGGCGCCATCCAGAAGGGCGGCCAGGCGACCGTCAGCCGCGTGCTGCGCTACGGCCAGCCGGCGGCGACGGGCGGCCTGTCGCTGCTGGAGGCGCCGGGCAACGACGGCGTGTCGTCCACGGCCATGGTGGCCAGCGGCGCCACGGTACTGCTGTTCACGACGGGCCGCGGCACGCCGCTGGGCTTTCCCGTGCCGACGATCAAGATCAGCAGCAACAGCCACATCTCGGAAAAGAAGCCGCACTGGATCGACTTCAACGCGGGCGCGCTGCTGGACGGCGCGGCCACGCTGGACGGCCTGGCGGACGCGCTGTTCGCGCGCATCCTGGACGTGGCGTCGGGGCGCATCCGCACGAACAACGAGATGCACGGCTACCGCGAGATCGCCATCTGGAAGGAAGGCGTCACGCTCTGACGTGAGGCTCGTGCCGTGGGAGAGCGCTACTGCTTTTCTCACGCAGAGCCGCAGAGGACGCAGAGTACTTCATCACAAAAATGCAGTTCTCTGCGCCTCTGCGGCTCTGCGTGAGAAATCTGTTTTCTTTTGACCTGAACGAAGCACGATGCCCCTGCCCCTGCTGAACCGCGCTCTCGTCGAATCCGCCGCCTTCCAGGCGCGGACGGACGTGGGCGTGCCCGCGCCGGTGCTGCTGGACCTGCCGGAGCGCGCGGTGCAGTTCGGCACGGGCGCGTTTCTGCGCGGGTTCGTGGAGCCGTTCCTGGACGCCGCCAACCGCGCCGGCCGCTTTGGCGGACGCGTCGTCATGGTCGGCTCCACGGGCAGCGGGCGCGACCGCGTCCTCGCCGAGCAGGACGGGCTGTTCACCCTCTCCGTGCAGGGCATCCAGGACGGCGAGCCCGTCCACGAGCAGCGCGTCATCGGCTCCGTGAGCCGCGCGCTCTCGGCGGTGGACGAGTGGGACGCGGTGCTGGCGTGCGCGCGCAACCCGCTGCTGGAGCTCGTCTTCAGCAACACGACGGAAGTGGGCATCGTCCTGGACGAGGACGACCAGCCGGACCTCGCCCCGCCCCGCTCGTTCCCCGGCAAGCTCACGCGCTTCCTGTACGAGCGCGCCACGGCGTTTGGCTTCGATCCCGCGCGCGGCGTGGTCGTGCTCCCCTGCGAGCTCATCGAGGACAACGGCGACAAGCTGCGCGCCATCGTCCTGCGGCTGGCGGAGCGCTGGCATCTCGACGCGCGGTTCGCGGCGTGGATCGCGTCCGCCGTCCCCTTTTGCAACACGCTCGTGGACCGCATCGTCCCCGGCACGCCGGCGCCCGACGCGCGCGCCGAGGCCGAGACGGCGCTGGGCTACCGCGACGCGCTGCTGACGGTGGCCGAGGCGTACTGCCTGTTCGTCATCCAGGGCGACGAGACGATGCGCGCGCGCCTGCCCTTCGCCGACGTGCCCGGCGTCGCGGTGACGGAGGACGTGGCGCCGTACCGCCTGCGCAAGGTGCGGATGCTGAACGGCGCGCACACCATCACCGTGCCCACGGCCGTGCTGTGCGGATGCGAGACGGTGCTGGACGCTGTCCGCCATCCCATGGTGGGGCCGTTCCTGCGGCGCGCCATGCTGGACGAGATCGTCCCGACGGTCGATGCGCCCGGCGGCGAGGCGTACGCGCGCGCCGTGCTGGACCGCTTCGCCAACCCGTACGTACAGCACGCCCTGCGCGACATCTCGCTGCAGCAGACGATGAAGATGCGCGTGCGCGTGGTGCCCAGCATCGTGCGCAACGGCGTGCTGGGGCGCGTGCCCGAGTCGCTGGCGTTCGGGTTCGCGGCGTACCTGCGGATGGTGCGCGAGGGCCTGGGCCTGGCCGACGACCAGGCGGATCGCGTGCGCGCCCACTGGGCCGCCTGCGACGCCGCCGAGCCCGAGCTGGCGAGCGCCGTCTGCGCGGACGCGGAGCTGTGGGGCGCGGACCTGTCCACTGTCCCCGGCTTCACCGCCGCCGTCGCCGCCGCGCTCACGCGCATGCGCACGCTGGGCGTGGAAGCGGCCCTGGAGCAGCACCTGGCCGCCGGCGCGACGGCGTAAGCCGCGCATCGCGATCGGTCGGGATCGGATCGCGATCGCGGAGCCCGCGCGCCAGGAGCGAATGAATTCGCCGCTGGAAATTCGCGAAGTCCGCCTGCGCGGACTGCTCCAGCACGGGCGGCGCCATGTGCACCGGGGCGAGCTTCGACGGCCCGAACGCGGCCCGTGTGCACAGCGATGCGTGCGGCAGGAGCTGTCGGCGAAGGCCAACATTGCGGGTTCATAGCGGCGAATAATGTCGATTGCGGATCTGATCCGGTAAAAGGCCGCCTTTGAGCCGGAGCGGCTGAAGCCGCCGCAACGCCTGCGGAAAGCCTCACAAACCGCGTGAGGCTTCAACTGCTCGATGTGCGCCACTGGTGCACACCAGACGATCTCGCTGGGGCAGTCCGCGAAGGCGGACTTCGTGCCTTTCCAGCGGCGAGTTCATTCACTCCGGCTGGGGGACGGCCTTTGCCGGATCAGATCGGCAATCGGCATCATTCGCCGGGGCTGGGGCGGGCGGACGAGGAGAACGCAGTTGCAGGCTGTCCCCTGTAACCTGTCCCCTGTCCCCCGCCGTTCAGTCCTTCGCACGGACGTTCGATCACACGCCACGACCACCCACCCTGAAAACGGGACCGATGGTGACACTCACGCAGTCTTTCCCGCCCGCCGCCACGCGCGAGGCGGTCGCCCGGCGGATCGAGGCGCTCGGCGCGCTGGCCGTGGTCCGCGTGCAGCGCGCGGACGACGTGCTCCCCGTCGCGCAGGCCCTGCACGCCGGCGGCGTCAGCGCCATCGAGGTGACGATGACCGTGCCCGGCGCCCTGGACGCCATCGCCCGCCTGGCCCGCGAAGCCGGCGACGACCTGCTCGTGGGCGTGGGCTCCGTGCTGGACGAAGACACCGCGCGCCGCGCCGTGGAAGCCGGCGCGCGGTTCGTCGTCTCTCCGGTCTTCAGGCCGCTCGTCCTCCAGGAGGCGCAGCGTCAGGGCGCCGCCGCCCTTCCCGGCGCCTTTACGCCGACCGAGATCCTGCGCGCCCACGAGGCCGGCGCGGACCTGGTGAAGGTATTCCCCTCCGACGCGCTGGGACCGTCGTTCATCAAGGGCGTCCGCGCGCCCATGCCGTTCCTCAAGCTCTGCCCCACGGGCGGCGTCACGCCGGAGAACGCGGGCGAGTGGATCCGCGCCGGCGCGGCCGCCGTGGGCCTGGGCAGCACCCTCGTGGACACCAGGCTCGTCGCCGCCGGCGACTGGCCCGCCATCACGGCGCTCGCCCGGCGGACGGCCGAGTCCGTGGCCGCCGCCCACGGAGGTGCCGCGTGAAGCGCGTGGTTACCTTCGGCGAGCTGATGCTGCGGCTCTCGCCCCCGGGACAGGACCGGCTGTTCCAGCAGCCCAAGCTGCGCACCTTCTTTGGCGGCAGCGAGGCCAACGTGGCGGCGTCGCTGGCGCACTTCGGCATCCGCAGCGACTACGTGACGCGCGTGCCGCAGAACGCCGTGGGCGACGCGGCCGTGGCGGCCATGCGCGCGGAGGGCGTGGGCACACGCGGCATGCTGCGCGGCGGCGACCGGCTGGGCATCTACTTCGTGGAGGGCGGCGCGGACGTCCGCGCGCTCCGCGTGGTCTACGACCGGGCCGGGTCCGCGTTCGCCACGCTGGACCCGGCGGACTTCGACTGGGACGGCCTGCTGGGCGGCGCGGACTGGCTGCACCTGTCCGGCATCACCCCCGCGCTGGGCGACGGGCCGGCGCGGGCGGCGCAGGACGCGGTCGAGCACGCGCGCCGGTCGGGCGTAAGGGTGAGCGTGGACCTGAACTACCGCCCCGCGCTGTGGACGGGGCGCGATCCCCGGCCCGTGACGCGCGCCCTCGTGGGCGGCTGCGACCTGCTGATCGGCAACCCGGGCGCCGTGCGCGCCATGCTGGGCGTGGGCCCCGACGCCGGCCCGGACGCGGAGTCGGACGACGCCCTCCGCGCGTCCGCCGAGGCCATCGCGGCGGACCTGGGCTGCCGCGCCGTGGCGCTCACGCGGCGCGAGGTGATCACCGCGGGCGAGCACGGGTGGAGCACGGCGCTGTTCGATCCGCAGACGTCCACCCTGCACCGCAGCCGGCGCTGGCAGGTGAAGGTGGTGGACCGCGTGGGCGGCGGCGACAGCTTCGCGGCGGCGCTCCTCCACGCCACGCTGGCCGGCCGCGCCCCCGCGGACGCGCTGGAGTTCGCCACGGCGGCCAGCGCGCTCAAGCTCACCATCCCCGGCGACTTCAACCGCGTGACGGCGGACGAGGTCGATGCACTCCTCCAACGCACCGCGTGACCCCGATGTCGACTTCCGACCCCATGGTGACGGACGCCGCGCCCGCGCGCCCCGCGGCCGTCCCGCCGGCCGCGGCGGGCCCCATGACGCGCTACCGGTGGACCATCTGCGCGCTGCTGTTCGCCGCGACCACCATCAACTACATCGACCGGCAGGTGCTGGGCATCCTTGCCCCCACCCTGCAGACGGAGATCGGCTGGAGCGAGGCGGACTACGGCGACATCGTCTCGTGGTTCAGCTTCGCGTACGCGCTGGGGTTCCTGGGGATGGGGCGCATCCTGGACCGCTGGGGCGTGCGCAGGGGGTTCAGCTTCGCCATCGTCAGCTGGAGCCTGGCGGCCATGGGGCACGCGTTCGCGCGGACGGCGGGCGGGTTCGCCGTGGCCCGCGGCGCGCTGGGGCTGGGCGAGTCGGGCAACTTTCCCGGCGCCATCAAGGCCACGGCGGAGTGGTTTCCCAGGCGGGAGCGGGCGTTCGCCACGGGCATCTTCAACGCCGGCAGCAACGTGGGCGCCATCGTGGCCCCGCTGATGGTGCCGTTCATCGCCCTGCACTGGGGATGGCAGTGGGCGTTCATCGCCACGGGCGCCCTGGGCTTCGTGTGGCTGGCGTTCTGGCTGGCGCTGTACCGCTCGCCGGAGCAGCATCCGAAGGTGAATGCCGCGGAGCTGGCGCACATCCGCAGCGACCCGGAGGAGCCGTCGACGGCCATCCCCTGGCTGAGCCTGCTGGCGCACCGGCAGACGTGGGCGTTCTTCCTGGGCAAGTTCCTCACGGACCCCATCTGGTGGTTCTACCTGTACTGGCTGCCCAAATTCCTGGACGCCAACTTCGGGGTGAAGCTCGCGGGCGTGGCGCTGCCCCTGATCGTCATCTACCTGGTGGCCGACGTGGGAAGCGTGGGCGGCGGATGGGTAAGCAGCACGCTCATCAAGCGCGGCTGGAGCGTGAACGCGGGGCGCAAGACGGCCCTGCTGATCCCCGCCCTGCTCATCGTCCCGACGATGTTCGCGCCCCACGCGAAGAGCCTGTGGGTGGCCGTGGCCATCGTGAGCGTGGCGGCGGCGGCGCACCAGTGGTGGAGCGCCAACCTGTTCACGACGGCCAGCGACATGTTTCCCCGCCGCGCCGTGGCGTCGGTGGTGGGCATCGGCGGGTTCGCGGGCGCCATGGGCGGCGTGCTCTTTCAGCGCGCCACGGGGCGCATCCTGGAGGCCACGCACAACAACTACTCGCTCATCTTCATGGTGTGCGGCCTGGCGTACGTGACGGCGCTGCTCCTCATGCACCTGATCGTCCCGCGCCTGCAGCCCGCGCAGCTGGACTGAGGACGGACGGGGCTCGAACGCGAGGGAACGGCGGCGAAAACGTTGCGGGACGCAAACGCACTCGCTACATTCCGAATCCCTTAGTTCCTATTGGGAACAATATACGATGCGGGACCGGAAATACCCGGTCCGCCTCGCGCCGGCGGGGGGACGGGCTTCCACCCTCCGTTCCCGCCGTTCGGGGTGCCGCGCGCGTGACCCGCCTCACGCGGCGCCCCCGCTGGACCGAAGACGACGAGGTGCGTATCCACCGCACCGCTGCTGCTTTTGTTCGTTGTAGGTGCAAATGGGGATTCCGACCCGCCCCGTCGTGCACCCCCTGCAGTCCGGCCCGGCCGCACGGCCGCGGCGGCCCGGCTGTGATCCCTGCCACACCACACCGAGGGTCAACCTCTCCCGGAGAGTCCACGCGATGAAATGGAACGCCGCACTCCTCTGCCTGCTCGCACTGGCGCTCGCGCCGGCCGGCGCGCGCGCGCAGACCACGGGCCGCATCACGGGAACGGTGACGGACGCCACGTCCGGCCAGCCGCTGCCCGCCGCGACGGTCTCGGTGCAGGGCACCACCAGCAGCACGGTGACGGACGCGGAGGGCCGCTACACCCTGCCGGGCGTCCCGGCCGGGTCGCGCACGGTCACGGCCGCGCGGCTGGGCAACACCACGCAGAACCGGACGGTGACGGTCACGGCCGGGGCCACGGTCACGGCGGACTTCGCGCTTGCCTCGGGCGTGCTCATGCTGGACGAGGTGGTGGCCGTGGGCTACGGCACGCAGCGCCGCAGCGACCTCACGGGCGCCGTGAGCTCGGTGAACCTCAACGCCATCGAGCGCGCCCCCGTCACCTCCGTTGACCAGATGCTGCAGGGCGCCGTTCCCGGCGTGGAGGTGCAGAC
>NZ_DASURI010000074.1:0-3677 GCF_036280135.1 Longimicrobium sp. | reverse complement strand
CCACACGCACGAAGCCAGATGGACTTCATCGCTTCTCCTCCGGGATTTGGACGGGACGGACGGCGCTCAGCGGCGCCCGTCCAGGCCCAGCATCTGCGGCAGCGTCGTCAATCCCACGATGCGAAAGCGCCGGCGTCCCTGCGGCAGCTCCACGTCGATCCGCTCCCCCTTTCGCCGCCCCAGCAGCGCGCTGCCGATGGGCGACGCGAGCGTCACCTGGTCCTCCTCCAGGTCGATCACGTCCCCCGTGACGAGCGTGTACGAGACGCGCCGCTTCGTCGCCAGGTCCTCCAGCACGACGGACGATCCGTAGCCCGCGCGGTCCGCCGGCAGCGCGGCGGGCGCCACGGCCGGCAGCCCCGCGTCCAGCTGGCGCAGGCGGCGGATGCGTAGCCGCAGCGTGTCGTCCGCGGGGCCCGGCGCGGCCACGGCCGCCACGCCGACCAGCTTCGGCGCCAGGGCGGCCGTGAGCGCGTGCGCGGCGCGATCCAGCTCGCACCGCAGGCGTTCCTGCACTTCAGCGATCATCATCCACCATCCATTCAGGGTGTGTCCCGCATCGTCGTCCCCGCCGCGCGTCACGCGGGGACGGGCTCCAGCTCCACCTCCGTCCCCATCGGCGCGCCGACCGCGTCCCGCCCCGCTCCCTGCCGCCCCGAACGCGCCGCATCCACGGAGTCCGCTGGATGCGCCGAGCCCGCCGCATCGGCTGAATCCACCGCATCCACCGCGTTCGCCGGTTCCACCGGGCCGGTCCCACGCAGCGGGGCGGGGATGCCGGGGAGGAGAAGGACGTTCGTCCGCGCGTGCTCCACCACGGCGTTCCACGTGCGGCCGTGCGCCGGCAGGCCGCGCCGGGGGCGCAGGACCACGAGGTCCGCGTCCAGCTCCCGCGCCGCCGCGCTGATGGCCGGCCACGCCGCCCCGGCCCAGCGCACGTGCCGGTGGAACACGCCGCCCATCCGCCGGACGTCCTCCTCCACCGCGCGCACCTCCGCCTCGAACGCGCCGCCGATGCCGCGCCAGTCCGCCAGCCGCCGGCTTACGTGCAGGACGTGCATCTCGGGGAGCACGCACGCCCCGCCGCGCTCGAACGGCCGCAGCCACTCGCACGCCAGGCGCAGCGTGCCCAGGCCCACGTCCGGCGCGTCCAGGGGCACCAGCACGCGCCGAAACGGGGGCGGCGCCGCGTCGCGCACCACCAGCACGGGCATGGCCGCCGCGGCCGCCAGGGCAGGGAGCGCGGCGCCCCCGCACGCGTCCGTGCCCACCACCACCAGCGCCGCATCCAGGGCATCCGCCGCGTGCAGCGTTCCCTCCCGCACGCCGCGGTATTCCACGTGGGCGGCGGCCTCCACGTCCGCCGGCACCGCGCGGCGGACCTGCGCCGCCAGCCCGTCCGCCAGCCGCGCGGCCGGCCCCGCCTCCAGCAGCGGAAGCGCCTCGCGCAGCGGCAGCCCCATCAGCCCGGCGCAGTGGGTCACGTGCAGCGCCGCGCCGCTCGCTGCCGCCAGCCGCCCCGCCGCGCGCACCGCCTCGTCGGACGCGTGGGTCAGGTCGCTCACCACCAGGATCGGTCGCACCTCGCTCCCCGTCGCGGGTGAATCAGGGTCCGGCGGCCCGTACCGGCGCGCCGAACGATCCCCCGCGGCCGCACGGCCCGGGGGATCAGTGCCTTTGGATGAACAGTCCCGCGAACCCCGAAAGCGTTACAGGCGGGATGAGGGTCGTCCTCCGCGTGTAATGCGGACGCGTTTCGAGGGACGGGAGGGAGGAGGGATTCCACCGTCCGCGGCGGCGGACGCGGAGGACGTATATTCAGCCCGGGGAGGCGCATGGCGGAGGTTGTTTCCATCCACAGGCGGCACGCGCGGACGTCGGCGTGGAGCGGGCGCGTGGCGGAGATCCGGACCCGGCTGGGGCGGGAGCTGGAGGAGCTCGCGAACGAGATGATGCTGGGGCGGCTGGCCGGCCGGGCCGCCGGCGGGGAGCCGGAGGAGGCGGACTGCGACCGCGCCGTCCACCGGCGCATCGGCCTGCTGGGGCAGTTGATCGCGGGGCTGGAGACGGCGGAGGCGGGCACCCTGTGGGACGACCGCGCGGGCTACGGGTCCACCGTGTTCCTGCGCGACCTGGACTCGGGCCAGGAGACCTTCTGCACGCTGGTGGCGGGCGGGGCGGCGGACGAGGAGCCGGGCCGGGTGCCGCTGGGATCGCCCCTGGGCCGCGCGCTGCTGGGCTGCCGCGCGGGTGACGAGCCCGTGGTGCGGACGCGGGCGGGGCCACGGCGGCTGCGCGTGTTCGCCGTCCACACGCTGCCGCGCAGCCTGGGGATGACGGGCGGCGGCCCCCCGGACGCCGCGTAGCCGCCGGGGACGTCGGAACGATTGCGTCGCGGAGGATGAGGGGAAGTGCCACCGGCTCGCGCGGGCGGGGGCGACGGGCTATCGTCAGGGCACGTGCAGCCCGTCAACCCGTCCGACGACACACACGCGGTGGCAGACTCCATCCAGCGCGGAATCCGCTCCGCGCAGATCGGCATGCTCATCAACTCCGCGCTCGCGGCCACCAAGCTCGTGGCCGGGATCGTGGGCAACACCTACGCCCTCGTGGCCGACGCCATCGAGTCGGCCACGGACATCTTCTCGTCCCTCATCGTGTGGCGCGGGCTGCACATGGCCGCCCGCGACGCCGACGACGACTACCCGTTCGGCTACGGCAAGGCCGAGTCGCTGGCCACGGGCCTCGTGGCGCTCATGCTGCTGGCGGCGGCGCTGGGCATCGCCGTGCAGTCCGTCCGCGAGATCCGCACGCCGCACCTCACGCCCGCGCCGTGGACGCTGGGCGTGCTGGTGGCGGTGATGGCCGTCAAGTGGACGCTCTCGCGCCGCGTGCACGCCGTGGGCGCGGAGATCGGCAGCACGGCGGTCAAGGCCGATGCGTGGCACCACATGAGCGACGCCATCACCTCCGCGGCGGCGTTCGTGGGGATTGGCATTGCCGTGCTGGGAAGCCGCTACCTGGGCGGGAGCGGATGGGCGTCGGCCGATGACTGGGCCGCGCTGGTGGCATCCGCCGTGATCGCCTTCAACGGCGTGTCCATGCTGCGGCCGGCCGTGCACGACCTGATGGACCGCACGCCCGGCGCCGACGTGGTCGCGTCCGTCCGCCGCGCCGCCGAGGCCGTGCCCGGGGTGCTGGCGACGGAGAAGATCGCCGTGCGGCGGTCGGGGCTGGTGTACCGCGTAACGCTGCACGTGCAGGCCGACGAGCAGATGACGCTGCACGACGCGCACGAGCTCAGCGGCCGGGTCAAGGGCGCCATCCGGGCCGCGGTGCCGCAGGTGGGCGCCGTGCTCGTCCACATGGAGCCGTTCGTCCCCCCGCACGACGCCGCGCGTTGACACCCGGCCATCGCCTCCGGGCAGGATGGAAACGGCAGCCGCACACGGGGCCTGCGGCCAACGGGGTCAACGGGAACGGATCGGAAGAAAAACCGTTGACTCCGTTGGCCGAAGGCCCCGTGTGCAATCCCTTCCGTAGAACCGTCCCTCGCGTCCGCGCCGGCGTGCCGTGAGAGATGCCCGCTCGCTCCGCGACCGGGATCAACCAGATCCATCGAGTATGACCCTCCATCGTCTCGGGGCCGTGGCGGTCCTCGCGCTCCTGTGCGGATG
>NZ_DASURI010000073.1:0-5720 GCF_036280135.1 Longimicrobium sp. | reverse complement strand
AGTTCCTGGGGCGGGTGGACGCGCAGGTGAAGGTGCGGGGGTTCCGGATCGAGCCGGGCGAGGTGGAGGCGGCGCTGCTGTCGCACGAGGGGGTGCGCGAGGCGGTGGTGGTGGCGCGGGCGGACGGGCCGGGCGAGGCGCGGCTGGTGGGCTACGTCGTCGCGGCGGACGGGTCGGACGGGGCGGCGTCTCCGTCCGCGGAGGGGCTGCGGTCGCACCTGCGGGCGCGGCTGCCGGAGCACATGGTGCCGTCCGCGTTCGTGCGGCTGGACGCCCTTCCGCTCACCCCCAACGGCAAGGTGGACCGCCGCGCCCTCCCCGCGCTGGAGCAGCGCCCCGGCGCCGCGTACGTGGCGCCCCGGACGGAGGTGGAGGCGCTGCTGTGCGCGCTGTGGGCGGAGACGCTGCGCGTGGACCGCGTGGGGGTGGAGGAAAGCTTCCTGGAGCTGGGCGGCGACAGCATCCTTTCCATCCAGCTCGTGGCCCGGGCCCGCGCGCGGGGGCTGCGCATCACCCCCCGCCAGGTGTTCGAGTGCCCTACCGTCGCGCGGCTGGCCGAGGTGGCGGAGCGGGTGGATGCGCCCGCCCCCGCCGCGGCGGACGCCGCCCTGGTGACGGGCACGGCGCCCCTGACACCGGTGCAGCACCGCTTTTTCGCGCAGGCGCATCCCGCGCCGCACCACTACAACCAGGCGCTGCTGCTGGTCCCCCGCGCGCCGCTGGACCCCGCGCGGCTGGAGCAAGCCGTCGCCGCGCTCGTCACGCACCACTACGCCCTGCGGCTGCGCTTTCACGCGGACGCGGCGGGCGCGTGGACGCAGGCGCACGCTTCGCCCGACGAGCACGCGCCCGTGGAGCGCGTCCGCCTGGCGGACGTGGCCGAGGCGGACCAGCCGGCCGCCATCGGGGCGGAAGCGGAGCGGGCGCAGCGCGCGCTGGACCTGGCCGCCGGTCCCCTCCTTCGCGTCGTCTCGTTCGACCTGGGGGAGGGACGGCCGGAGCGTCTCCTGATCGTCATCCACCACCTGGTCGTGGACGGGGTGAGCTGGCGCATCCTCCTGGAGGACCTGGAGACAGCGTACGAACAGCTCGTCCGCGGCGAGCCCGTCCGCCTGCCGGAGAAGACGACGTCGTGGCAGGCGTGGGCCGGCGCCCTGGCGGATTGCGCCCGCGCCGTGGACGCCGACGAGGCCGCGTACTGGCTGGAGGAGGCGGAGCGCGAGGTGGCGCCGCTGCCCCTGGACGACCCGTCCGCGGAGAACACCGTCGCGCGCTCCGCCAGCGTCGCCGTCCACCTGGACGCGGGGGAGACGGAGGCGCTGCTGCGCGAGGTGCCGCGGGCCCACGGGACGCAGATCGACGAGGTGCTGCTGTGCGCGCTCGTCCAGGCCCTGGGGCGGTGGACGGGCAGCCCGCGGGTCCGCGTGGAGCTGGAGGGGCACGGGCGCGAGGAGGACCGGGCGCCGGGCGTGGACCTGTCGCGCACGGTGGGCTGGTTCACCTCCCTCTACCCCGTCGTCCTGGACCTGTCGGACGCGGGCGCGGGAGACGCGGACGCGGCGCTGCGGGCCGTCAAGGAGCAGCTGCGCGCCGTCCCCGGCCGGGGGCTGGGCCACGGGCTGCTGCGCTGGCTGCGGGCGGACTACATCCGCCGGCAGCTGCAGCGCGCGCCCGCGGCGGAGGTGGCGTTCAACTACCTGGGGCAGATGGACCAGGCCGTCTCGGCGGACGCATTCCTCGCCTTCGCGGACGAGCCGGCGGGGGCGGTGGCGGACGGGCGGGGCCTGCGCGGCCACCGCGTGGACGTCACGGCCTCCGTGCGCGGGGGGCGGCTGGAGGTGGAGATCGGCTACGCGGAGGGGGTGCACCGGCGGGAGACGATGGAGCGGCTGGCCGCGTGGTATGGAGAGGCGCTGCGGGGGCTGATCGCGCGCGGCGGCGGCTCCCCGCCCCCCGCCGGCGGGACCCCGGCGGACGTTCCCCCGGCGGGGGGCGGGCCGGCGGAGCGGGACGCGCCGCCGGAATCGGCGCCCGACGCGGAGGCCGTCTACCCCCTTACCCCCATGCAGGAGGGGATGCTCTTTCACGCCCTGTACGCGCCCGGGGCGGGCGTGTACGTGGGGCAGTTCGGCTTCGTGCTGGAGGGCGGCCTGGACGCGGACGCCCTGGAGCGGGCGTGGCGCGAGGGCGTGGCCCGGCACCAGGCGCTGCGGGCCTCGTTCACGTGGGAGCACGCGGGGCGGCCCCTGCAGGTCATCCACCGCGCCGTGGAGCTCCCCTTTCACCGGGAGGACTGGCGGGACACGGACGAGGCCGGGCGCCAGGCGCGGCTGCGGGCGTACCTGGCGGCGGACCGCGACGCGGGCATCGACCCCCGCCGCGCCCCCCTCATGCGGCTGGCCCTCTTTCGCACGGGCGACGACGCGCACCTGCTGGCGTGGACGCACCACCACCTGGTGCTGGACGGGTGGAGCCTGTCCGTCCTTTTTCGCGACGTGCTGGCCCTGTACGGCGCCGCCCGGCGGGGCGCGCGGGCGGAGCTCCCCGCGCCCTGGCCCTACGGCGACTACGTGGCGTGGCTGCGGGGGCGGGACCCGGCGCGGGCCGAGGCCTACTGGCGCGGCGTGCTGGGCGGCGTGACCGCGCCCACGCCGCTTCCCCTGCTGCCCCGCGCGGCGGGCGCGCGGGCGATCGCCTCGGGCCAGGCGTGGCTGCGCCTGGGGCCGGAGCGCAGCCGCGCGCTGGACGCGGCCTGCCGCCGCCTGGGCGTCACGGCCAGCACGCTGGTCCAGGGCGCGTGGGGGCTGCTGCTGGCGCGCTACGCGGGCGAGGACGAGGCGCTGTTCGGCGCCACGGTGTCGGGGCGGCCGGCGGAGCTGCCGGGCGCGGAGGAGATCGTGGGGCTGTTCATCAACGCCCTGCCCGTGCGGGTGCGGGCGGGGGGCGCCACCACGGTGCGGGCGTGGCTGGGCGCCCTGCAGGCGGAGGGCGCGCGGGCCCGCGAGCACCAGTACACGCCCCTGGTGCAGCTGCAGAAGTGGAGCGGCCTGGCCCCCGGCGAGCCGCTGTTCGAGAGCCAGGTGACGTTCGAGAACTACCCGCTGGACCCGGAGACGGGCGAGCGCGTGGAGGGGCTGCGCGCCCGGACGGCGTTCGGCCTGGAGCAGACGAGCGTTCCCCTGGTGCTCACGGTGATGCCCGGCGCGCGGATGGAGATGCTCGTGCGCTACGACCCGGCCCGCGCCGGCGCGGACGCCATGGAACGGCTGGCGGGCCACCTGGACGCCGTGCTGGAGGGGCTCGTCGCCGGGCCGGACCGTCCCCTGTCGGAGGTGTCGCTGCTGCGGGCGGACGAGCGCGACCGGGTGGTGCAGGCGTGGAACGCCACGGACCGCCCGTTCCCGGACGGCACGTGCCTGCACGCCCTGGTGGAGGCGCAGGCCGCCCGCACGCCCGACGCCCCGGCCGTCGTCTTCGGCGGGCGGACGGTGGGCTACGCGGCGCTGGAGCGGCAGGCCACGCGCGTGGCCCGGGCCCTCGCGCGGCGCGGCGTGGGGCCGGAGCGGCGGGTGGGGCTGTGCATGGAGCCCGGCCCCGCCGCCATCGCCGCGCTGCTGGGCGTGCTCAAGGCCGGCGGGGCGTACGTCCCCCTGGACCCGTCCGTGCCGCCGGGGCGCATGACGTACCTGCTGGCGGACTCGGGCGCGGTGCTGGTGGTGGCCACGGCGGCCACGGCTGGCCGGGTGGCCGGGTACGGCGTGCCCGTGCTGGAGGTGGGGGACGACCCGTTCCCCGACGAGCCGGAGTCGCCCCTGCCGGCCCGCGCGGACGCGGACAACCTGGCGTACGTCATCTACACCTCGGGCTCCACGGGGCTTCCCAAGGGGGTGATGGTGCCGCACCGCGGGGTGTGCAACGCCGTCGCGGCCTTTGCCCGCGAGTACGCCGTCGGCGGGGGGGCGCGGGTGCTGCTCTTTGCCCCGCTGCACTTCGACGCGTCGGTGCTGGACATCTTCGTCCCGCTCGCCACGGGCGCGGCGCTCGTGGCGGCCCCGCGCGACGAGCTCCTTCCCGGCGAGCCGCTGACGGACCTGCTGCGCCGGCAGCGGGTGACCCACGCCAAGTTCACCCCGTCCGCCCTGGCCGCCACGCCGCGCGTGGAGCTGCCGGACCTGCGGGTGGTGGTCACCGGCGGCGAGGCGTGCACGGCCGGGGTGGTGGCGCGGTGGGCGCCCGGACGCCGCTTCGTCAACGGGTACGGGCCCACGGAGACCTCCGTGCGCGTGAGCGTGCACCCCACGGCGGACGGCACCCGCCCCCCGCCCCTGGGGCGGCCCCTGGACAACGTGCGGTTCTACGTGGTGGACGGGGCGCTGGGGCCCGTGCCCGTGGGGGTGGGCGGCGAGCTGTGCATCGCCGGGGTGGCGGTGACGCGCGGGTACCTGGGCCGGCCGGCGCTCACCGCCGAGCGCTTTGTCCCCGACCCGTTCTCCGCCCGCCGCGGGACGCGGATGTACCGCTCCGGCGACCGCGTGCGGTGGAACGCCGCGGGCGAGGTGGAGTTCATCGGGCGGATGGACGGGCAGGTCAAGATCCGCGGCGTCCGCATCGAGACGGGGGAGGTCGAGGCGGCCCTGCGCCTGCACCCCGCCGTGCGCGACGCGGCCGTCGTGGCCCGCGAGGACGTCCCCGGCGAAGCGCGGCTCGTGGCCTACGTGGTCCCCGCGGATACCGCGGAGGCCGCGCCCGGCGCGGCGGCGCTGCGGGCCCACCTGCGCGAGCACCTGCCGGAGTCCCTGGTGCCGTCCGCGTTCGTGTCCCTGGACCGCCTTCCCCTCAACGCCAACGACAAGCTGGACCGCCGCGCCCTTCCCGCGCCGGAGTGGGAGCCGGCGGCGGAGTACGCGGCGCCCTCCACCCCCGCCGAGGCGGCCCTCTGCGCCGCCTGGGCGGAGGTGCTGCGGGTGCCGCGCGTGGGCGTGCACGACGGCTTCTTCGAGCTGGGGGGCGACAGCATCCTCTCCATCCAGCTCGTGGCCCGCGCCCGCGCGCGGGGGCTGCGCATCACCCCCCGCCAGCTGTTCGAGCACGCCACCGTGGCGCGCCTGGCCCAGGTCGCCGAGCCGGTGGACGCCGGCGCCTCCCCCGTCCAGGCGCCCGTGACGGGCGGGGCGCCCCTGACGCCGGTGCAGCACCGCTTCTTTTCGCGGGCGCATCCCGCGCCGCACCACTACAACCAGGCGCTGCTGCTGGTGCCCCGCGCGCCGCTGGACCCCGCGCGGCTGGAGCAAGCCGTGGCCGCGCTCGTCACGCACCACGACGCCCTGCGCCTTCGCTTCCACGCGGACGGGGCCGGCGCGTGGACGCAGGCGCACGCATCCCCGGACGAGCACGCGCCCGTGGAGCGCGTCCGCCTGGCGCATCTCGCGGAGGCGGACCAGCCGGCCGCCATCGAGGCGCAAGCGGAGCGGGCGCAGCGCGGGCTGGACCTGGGCGCCGGCCCCCTCCTTCGCGTCGTCTCGTTCGACCTGGGGGAGGGGCGACCGGAGCGGCTGCTGATCGTCATCCACCACCTGGTCGTGGACGGGGTGAGCTGGCGCATCCTCCTGGAGGACCTGGAGACGACGTACGAACAGCTTTCCCGCGGTGAATCCATCCGCCTGCCGGAAAAGACGACGTCGTGGCAGGCGTGGGCGCGGGCCCTGGCGGATTCCGCGGCG
>NZ_DASURI010000072.1:0-3619 GCF_036280135.1 Longimicrobium sp. | reverse complement strand
GCACCTCGCGCCGCCCGAAGTCGCGGAGGCGCTCCAGGAGGGGAATGGCCTTGTACAGCGCGTTCTCGCCCTGCCAGGGCCGCGCGCTGTGGGCGCGGGTGCCGCGGACGGTGACGTTGGCGTGCAGCAGCCCCATGCATCCCGGCTGCAGCCCGCGGTCCGGGGGCTCCCGGATGAACGCGAAGTCGATGGGCGGCAGGACGCCGCTCTCCAGCACGGGCCCCAGCCCGTTGCCCTCGGCCGGGCCTTCCTCGCCGTCGTAGAAGATCCAGACGGGCCGCGCACGCTCCAGCTCACGCCAGCGGTCCAGCAGGGCCAGCATCACGGCCAGACCAGCCTTCATGTCACTGGCGCCGCAGCCGTACACGCGGCCGTCGCGGATCTCGTAGTCCTGGTGGGCGGCGCACTTGACCGTGTCGCTGTGGCCCACGAGCGCGATGGTGGGGTGGCCGGGACGCTCGTCGCGCCCCCACGGCTCGCAGATCACCGAGTGGCCGATGCGCTTGACGGCGTGTGCGCCCGCGGCCTGCACGCAGCGGTGCTGGATCCACGTGGCGATCTCGGCCTCGTGGCACGTCTCGCTGGGGATGTTGCACAGGGCCAGCGTTAGCCCCGCCAGCTCGTCACGGATGGAATCAGGCACGCGAAGTTTGCAAGTCAGCGGGCGGGGATGGGCTCGAACGCGGAGCCGTCCGCGAGGCGATAGATCCGGAAGTCGCCGTCGGTCGTGAACACGCGCCGCACGGCGTGAGACTCCGCGACGGCGACCAATGACGCGTCGGCGAGATCCATGGGCACGTTGCTGTACTTCTCCATCAGCCCCGCCGCGCGATCGATCTCCGGCTGGGACAGTTCGTGAATCACCACGTGACGGGCGAAGTACAGGCGCCAGAGAGCGGACTGGTACCGATGACCGCCGTGCTTGCCGAGAAGGTGCATGGCTTCGGTGAAGCACGGCCATGTCGTTACCATTGGCCCGGGCCCAAGACCGTCGGTGGCCGCCATGCAGGACGCGTAATGCTGATCATCCCTGTCCAGCAGGGCAACGAGCGGACCCGTATCCGTCAGGTTCACAGCCGTCCCTCCGCCTGTCGCTCCAGCAGGATCTGCGTGAACTGCTCGCCGGTGCGCTCGGACATCTGCGCGCCGCCGGGAACGTGCTCGCTGCTGCTGAGGACGCCAACGTAGCCCTTGAGACGCTCAGCCAGGGTGCGCGGCCGCCCATTCGCCGAGCGTTCCTCCTCCGCGTCAGCGAAAAGCCGCTCGCGCAGGTAGGTATCGGCGAGCAAATCGGGCGTCGTGCCCTGCCGCTGTGCCCGCGAGGTGAGTTCGCGCTCCACCTCGGGCGTAAGAACAATCGTCACGGTTGCCTCCTCGGTTTCCACGCAAGTTCCGCGGAAGTCACATCCTCATCTACACCTGGATGCGGATGAGGTTTTCGATGCTCCTCACACCTGCACGTTGAACGTGCGGAGGACGTCGTTCAGGGACGTCTTCTTGTCCGTGGACTCGGTGCGCTTGCCGATCAGGAGCGCGCAGGGGACGTGGAACGTGCCCGCGGGGAACTCCTTGGGCAGCGAGCCCGGGATCACCACGGACCGCGCCGGGACGCGGCCCTTCGTGATGACGGGCTCGGGGCCGGTCACGTCCACGATGGGCGTGGAGGCCGTGAGCACCACGTTGGCGCCCAGCACGGCATCTTCCTCCACCACGCAGCCCTCCACGATGATGCAGCGCGAGCCGATGAACGCGCCGTCCTCGATGATCACGGGCGACGCGCTGGGCGGCTCCAGCACCCCGCCCAGGCCCACGCCGCCGGACAGGTGCACGCCCTTGCCCACCTGGGCGCACGAGCCCACGGTGGCCCACGTGTCCACCATGGTCCCCGCGCCCACGTACGCGCCGATGTTCACGTAGCCGGGCATCATCACGCATCCGGGCTCCAGGAAGCTGCCGTAGCGCGCCACGCCCGGCGGCACCACGCGGATTCCCTGCGCCTCCAGGTCCTGCTTCGTGCGGATCTTGTCGTAGAAGCGCAGGTCGCCGGCGTCCATGGGCTCCAGCGGGCGCAGGGCAAAGTACAGGAGGATGGCCTCCTTGACCCACGCGTTCACCGTCCACGCGCCGTCCGTCTTTTGCGCCACGCGGACCTGGCCGCGGTCCAGCAGGTCGATGGTCTCGTAGACGGCCTGGCACACGTACCGGTCGCTGAGCCGCTCGCGGTCACGGTAGGCCTGGGATACGAGGGTTTCGAGCTCGCGCGCTTCCATCCGTCCTCTTCGGGTTGTTCGCGGGTTTTGCCCTGCCGCCGGGCGGGCGGGCGCGGAACGTAGCCCGGCAAGGATCGCGCGACAAGCGCCGGGCGGGGCGGACGGAAGGGTGAGCGAGGATCGTGCAACGTGGCGAAGTGTGTCTCGCCCGCGGAGGGCCCCCTCCCCCCGGCCCCCTGCCCCCGCTTCGCGGGGGAGGGGGAGAACTGCATCCAGCACGAGATTCGGTCCGGTGCATTCAGCTGAATCGAAGTCTACGCCCTCTCCCGCGCAGTTCGCGGGAGAGGGCCGCGAGGAACGAGCGGGGTGAGGGCCTCGAGCGGGGTGAGGGCCTCGAGCGGGGTGAGAGCCCCCGCGCGCCAAACGCCGATCCGTGTTAGATTTCCCTCCGCGCGCAACGCACGTCCGCAGCACGCGCGCGAACCCGCATGATCTCAGCGCGAAGCAGACGATGGCAGAGAACAGAAGCCCGCGGATGGCGCTCATCGGCGTCGTGGCGGCGGCGGTCGCGATCCTCGTGGCGACGGGCATCGCCATCGCACCGCGCACGGCGCCCGTGTTCCACGGCACCACCTACACCGAGGTGGCCCCCGCCGCGCAGTTCTCGCTCGTGGACCACGACGGCCGGCAGGTGTCGCTGGACACGTACCGCGGACACCCCGTGCTGCTGTTCTTCGGCTATACGAACTGCCCGGACGTCTGCCCCACGACGCTCACCAAGCTCACGAGCGCCATGAAGCAGGCGGGCGGCGAGGCCGAGGACATCCGCGTGCTGCTCATCACCGTGGACCCGGCGAACGACACGCCGGCCACGCTCAAGAAGTACACGGGCAACTTTGGCCCCGCCGTCGTGGGGCTCACGGGCGACAGCGCGGCGCTGGCCGTCGCGCGGCAGGGCTACGGCGCGTACGTGGAGAAGGTCGCCGCCGCCGCGCCCGCGCCGGCCGCCCACGCGGAACATGGCGCGCACACCGGGCACGCGTCCAGGCCGGCAGGGATGACGGTGCACTCGGGCGTCGTGTACGGCATCGACCGGCGCGGCAACCTGCAGGTGGTCATCTCCGACAGCGCCACGCCCGAGGAGGTCGCCGACGACCTCCGCACGCTCGCCGGGCTCTGATCCGCATCGTCATCCGCTGAACGCAATCGACCCTCTCCGCCACCCGGCGGGAGGGTCGATCCACGAAGTCTCCATCCCGCGACGTTCATCCCGTGATGTACTACCTGGCCGCCATCGGCCTTCTTTACGCCGGGTTCCTGCTGGCGCAGCGGGCGGACCGCCGCGCGCGGCAGGCGTTCGCGGCCCGCCTGGGCGCGCTGTACCGCGCGCGGGGCGAGTTCTGGCGGCT
>NZ_DASURI010000071.1:0-17729 GCF_036280135.1 Longimicrobium sp. | reverse complement strand
CCGCGCCTTCGGCGGCTTTGACCTCACGGTGGACTCTCCCGCATGAGCATGGACATCCTCGCATCCCGGCGCATCCTCCTGCCCGTCGCCGCCCTTTGCCTGCTCGTGGCCGCGTGCGGCGGCGAGCGAAAGGCGGACATTGCGGATGACGGCACGGCGACGGCGGACGGCGCATCCGCCCTCCGCACCCTGTCCCCGCCGGCGGCGGCCGGGAGCGGCGAGCCCAACCTGGCCGTGGGGCCGGACGGGCGCGTGTACCTGTCGTGGATCGAGCCCGGCGCCGATTCCACGCACGCGCTGCGCTTCAGCGTGCTGGAGGGCGACCGCTGGTCGGCGCCGCGCACGGTGGCCAGCGGGCGCGACTGGTTCGTGAACTGGGCGGACTTTCCCTCCCTGGCCGTGCTCCCCGGCAACCGCCTGGCGGCCCACTGGCTGCAGCGCAGCGGCGGCAGCAAGTACGCGTACGACGTCCGCGTGGCCATCAGCCCCGACGGCGGCGTGACGTGGACGGAGTCCGTCGTGCCGCACACGGACGGCACCCAGACGGAGCACGGCTTTGCCTCCCTGTGGCCCGCGGGGGCGGACTCGCTGGGCCTGGTGTGGCTGGACGGCCGCAAGACGGGCGCGTCGGCCGACGGGGAGCACAACCCCGCCAGCGAGATGACGCTGCGCTACACCACGGTGGGGATGGACGGCCGCGCCGCGCCGGACCGCGAGGTGGACGGCCGCGTGTGCGACTGCTGCCAGACGGGAATGGCCATGACGTCCACGGGCCCGCTCGTCGTCTACCGCGACCGCTCGCCGGACGAGGTGCGCGACATCTACGTCACGCGGATGGTGAACGGCGCCTGGACGGAGGGCCGCCCCGTGCACGCCGACGGCTGGGTGATGCCGGCCTGCCCCGTCAACGGCCCGCAGGCGGACGCGGACGGGCAGCGCGTGGCCGTGGCCTGGTTCACGGCCGCGGACAGCACGCCGGCCGTGAAGGTGGCGTTCTCCGCGGACGGCGGCGTCACGTTCGGCGCGCCGGCGCGGGTGGACGGCGGCAACCCGGAAGGCCGCGTGGACGTGCAGCTGCTGGCGGACGGCGGCGCGCTCGTGAGCTGGATGGAGCGCACGGACGCCCAGTCCGCCGAGGTGCGCATCCGCCGCGTGGGCGCGGACGGGCGGATGGGCGAGCCGCGCACGCTGGCCAGCGCGTCGGCGCGTAGCACGGGCTTTCCGCGCATGGTCCGTGCGGGCGACGGGGTCGTCTTCGCGTGGACGGGCCCCGGCAAGCCGTCCACCCTGCACGCCGCGCGGCTGGCGCTGGCGGACCTTCGCTGAACCCGATCGGACGGACTGACGTGATGCGGACGATGCACCTCCTGCGGATTCTTCCCGCCGCCCTGCTGCTGGCGGCCTGCGGCGACGTGCCCCGTGCCGGCGGCCCCGTCCGGGTGGGGGCCGAGGCGCCGAGCTACGCGGCGGAGACGCTGGACGGCGAGCGCAGCTCGCTTTCGCAGATGCACGGCAAGCCCGTGCTGCTGAACGTGTGGGCCACGTGGTGCCACCCCTGCCGGCAGGAGGTGCCCGCGCTGGAGGCGCTGCACCGCGCGTACGGCCCGCGCGGGCTGCAGGTGATCGGCGTGAGCATCGACCAGGGCGACCAGGAGCAGGGCATCCGCGAGTTCATGCAGGAGTACAACGCCAGCTACCCCGTGTGGCTGGACCCGGACGGCGAGGTGACGGCCGTGTTCAGCACGGTGGGCGTGCCCAACACGTTCCTCATCGGCCCCGACGGCCAGGTGCTGTGGAAGCACGTGGGCCCCGTCAAGGCGGACGACGCCGAGCTGCGCCGCCTGATCGAGACGTCGCTGCCCGCGGCGTCGTGAGGGGGATGGGGCGGATGGGCGGATGGGGCGGATGAGTAGGATCGTAGTCGAGCGGGATCCCGTCGCCGCGCGACAGGGGGTCCTCTCCCCCGCCACCTGCGCCGCTCGTTCCTCGCGACCGCGGTCGACCCCTCCGACAACTTCGGGGGAGGGGTTTGCATAGGTGGGTTCCTGCCGGTGGGAGCACGCCGGTGCTGTTCAACCTCCCCCAGGTTTTTTTGGGGAGGTGGGCGAGCTCCGCGAGCCCGGAGGGGGCGCTCACGCGATGGCCGCCCTGCACGCGCCGCGGGCTTCGACTACGGAGGATGCAATGGCGGATTCGCTCGCGAAGGACGTGTGCGCGCCGTGCCGAAAGGGCGCGCCGGCCGTGACGGCGGAAGAGATGGCGGAGCTGCGGGCGCGGGTGCCGGAGTGGGACGTGGTGGAGCGCGACGGGATCCCGCGGCTGGAGCGCGTGTTCACGTTCCCGGACTTCGCGCGGGCCCTGGCGTTCACCAACCGCGTGGGCGCCATCGCCGAGGCGCAGGACCACCATCCCGCGCTGCTCACCGAGTGGGGACGCGTGACGGTGACCTGGTGGACGCACACCATCTGCAACCTGCACCGCAACGACTTCATCATGGCCGCCCGTACGGACGAGGCGTTCGCGGGCGGATCCGCATCCCCCCAAACGGAAGACGCCCGACCTCGCGGCCGGGCGCTCCCGTCACCCGCTTCCCCCCCGAGAAGCGGTGAATGCCTGGGATGATGCGGATCAGGCGGCCGGCGCGGGACGCACGGTGCCGGCGTCCACCACGAAGCGCCACGCGCCGCCGGGCTGGCGCCGCCAGATCGTGAGGTACTTGCTGTAGTTGCGCGCGCCCGTCTCCGCCGTGCGCGTCGCCACGCCGATGGTGAACCCCAGGTCGCCGCTGCCGGCGATGTCGCCGGCGATGGGGCCCCACTCCAGCGTGGCGCGTCCGCCGTTCATCACGGCGAACAGGGCCTCGGGGCCGTAGATGGGGCCGCTGAGCATGGCCCCGTCCGGCGCCATCCAGTCGCGGAACGCGCCCGCCACCCCGCTCACGCCCGCCTGCGCCGCGAAGTCGCGGTCCGCCCGCATCACCTCGTCCACGCCCGCGGCGCCGCGGACGGGCTCCTCGCGAAAGAAGCCGGCCGGCGCGGCCTGGGGTGCGTCCGGCGCCGCGTTCACCAGGAACGCGGCGACCTTCCAGGTGCCGCCCTCGTTGCGCCAGAAGGCCAGCGTCCGCGAGAAGTGCTGCCGTCCGTCCGCCGCCGTGTACGCGCCGCCGCCGAAGGTGTAGCCACGCGTGCCGTCCGCCGAGACGTCGGCGCGCAGCGTGGCCCAGCTGACGCGCGCGCCGGCCAGCGGCGAGGCCGCGAGGTCCGCGCGGACCGCCTCAAGCCCGTGCAGCACGTCGGCCCCGTCGCGGAGGAAGTACACGTCGCTCGCGAAGGCGGCCGGCAGGCCGTCCACGATGCCGCGCGCCTCCACGGCCGCGGCGTGCGCCGCATCGGCCGCGCGCAGCGAGGCCCGTGCGGCGGCAAGGTCCACGTCCTGCGCGGCCACGTTCGCCGCGCCCAGCAAGGTGCTCATCACGATCGCCGTCGCGGCGCCACGTGCAGTCATCGTCAGGGTCGATCTCGGTCGAAGGATCATCGTCTGCTTTCCGATTGTCGACAGTGCAACGCGCGACACGGCCGCGTTCTGGCGCGAATCCGCATCCGCCGCTCCGTCTTCATCGATCCTTAACGACGAACGGCATTCTCACGGCGTGCCGCGGAGGATGCAGAGGGGGACGCAAAGAACCCCGGTCCGCGCAGAAACCGGGGTTCATTGGGAGGTCTTGAAGGTGCGCTGTAAAGCGCTACCGCGAGCGGTAGGGCTTTCGCTCCACGCCGGCGTGCCGCAGTTCCTCCGTGAGCTGCTTGAGCCACTCGCCCTTCGAGTCCAGGGGGACGTGGAGCATCTCGTAGTCGGAGGGCCGCTCTACCCCGTCCTCGTGCAGCACCAGAACGCGGCTGGGGCCCAGCAGCGCAGCAAAGTAGCCCAATTCGAAGATTACGTTCTGCCGTGCCCGGGGCTTGAGCGTCTCGCGTATTCGGGCAACGGCGTACTTGTCCCGGGATGCCAGGATGGGCTGCAGCTTTTCGGTCGTGGAGCCCATGTCGTCCCCGGTGAGGATGACGACGGCGAAATGCATCCGGTCCGCCTCCAGCCGGAACTTGTCGAACACGGAAATGCCTACCCCGGGCTTGTGCTTGAGCACCACGGGGGTAAGACCGAGCTCCGATACCTTCGCGCAGACCTGGTCGCGCACGGCGGCCTCATGGCCGTGCACCACGAACACGCGGGGCACGAGCCGCTCGTGGATGGCCGTGCGCAGCTCGATGAGCTTTTCGTCCTCGCCCTCCTTCTCCGGCTTGAACATCACCACGGGGCGAAGGTGCTCCGGGACCTTGCGGTCGTTCAGCACCTTGAAGTATCGGCCGATCTCCATCTCCTTGTGGCCCGTGATCAGGATCTTGGGCACTTCCGGCGCCTCTTCGAGCGCGATGAGCAGGCCGCTTACGTCATGCGGGTCCGACCGCACCAGCTTCAGGTCCAGCACGGCCAGGTCTACCCGCCCGGTGCGAAGCTGCTCACGCGCGGCGTCTGCCGTGGCGGCGGGTATGACACGGTAGCCGTCCTCGCGGAGCAGCAGGTCGGTGCTGCCGCGAAACAGGGCATTGTCGTCGGCGAGCAGGATCCTCCACTTGCGTCCGTTCATGAAGTTGCCTCCAGCATCGACTGGTGTGCGTCCGGCACGTAGGCCGGCAGCGAGATGCGCACGGTGCTTCCGCTCTGGCCATCCGTGCGGTTGAACGCTTCCAGCTGGCCGTCGTACGTAAAGGCGATGCTCTGCGCGATGATGAGCCCGATCCCGATGCCGTCGCCGCCGGCCCGGGTGCTGCGGGGGTGAAGGCCGAAGTCGTCCAGGAACTCCGGGGGGATTCCACACCCCGTGTCCGTGAACTCGATCTGGAGGAGATCGTCCTTGCGGCGTGTGCAGAGGATGATGTCGCGCACGGGCGTCTCGGTGAGGGCCTTGGCGGCGTTGTCGATGAGTGTGCCGATGGCGGCGTTCATCCAGTGCCGGTTGACGAGTACCGCGTCGCGCGGCCCGGCGTGCAGCTGGGCGCCAAGGCTTAGGTCCAGAAGCCCCTCGCGCGGCTTCCACGTGTCGATTGCCTGCTGCACGAGCTCGTTCACCAGGATCGGCTCCAGTCCTTCGTCCGGCTGCCGCAGCACGGGCCGTTGGGCCATGACCTCCAGGGTGGCCTCCAGGAACGTGTCGATTGACTTCCGGAGCGACTCCGCGACGTAATCCTGGATGGCCGACTCCTCCTCGGCGCGCTGCAGCACGTCCTTCCAGGTGTTCACCCATCGCCGAATGTCGGGTGCGAACCCCGCGATGTTGTGGCGCCACTCGCGGTCCACGATGCCGAAGGTGGCCAGGGCCGTCGAGGCGCGAACCCGCTTGAGCGCGGTAGAGAGGTCCTCCACCGTGCGGCTGAGGTCCTCGTGCAGCTGCGCGTTGTGGATGGCTACGGCGGCCTGGTCGGCGAACAGGCGGATGTTGGCACACTCCTCGTCTGTGAACTGGTGCGGTTCGCGAAAGTTCACGAACATCACACCCACCTGGAGCTCGTTGCCGGGTTCGCCGCCGTCCTTCTGCTCCCGTACGCGCAACGAGACGACCACGCAGGAGCGGACCTTCTCCTCCACCGTGAATCGCGTTTCCCTGAAGTCCGCGTCCGCCAGCACGTCCGGCACTACCCGCATGGTGTCGCTCTTGAGGACGCGGCGCACGAAGCCGTCCACCACCTTCTCATCCTCCTCGTCCAGCGCTGCTTCGTCCCACACGCCGACGGTCGTGGGCGGGTCCAGCAGGATGCCTTTGGTTCGATCGTAGCGATACAGGGTCACCGCGTCGCCCTTGAGCGCCGTGCGCGTACCGCTCACCACGGTGTGCAGCACCGTCTGCAGCGGTTCCGCCGTACTCACACGCGCTAGCACCTGCGCCGTTTTGCGGACGCGCCCCACTTGGTGCAGCACGTCCAGCATCTGTGCCTTCTTGAGCGTGAGTGCGGCCTGCTCGGCAAATCGCTGGGCCATGTGCGCGTCGTCGGAATCGAACGGCTTGGCCTGGGGATGGAGGTAGTCCACGTACAGCACACCCAACTCCTCGTGTCCCACGGCGAGCGCGATTCCCTGAAAGCTGCGGGCCCCCACCGCCTGCAGCACCTCCAGGGTAGATTCCGAGAGAAAGCGGTACCGCGCGGGATCCACGACGTCCACAGGAAGCCATCCTCGCTCCAGCACTTTGTATGAAGTGCCACCGTATTGTGGGGGCCGCGCGCGCACCAGGGCTTCCACGCGCGGCTGCAGCCCCGCGCAGGCCACCAGCCGAAAGCAGTTGCTGCTCGCGTCGTACGTCCACAGCACCGCCGAGTCCGCGTGGAAGATGTTGCGCGCGGCGCTCACGATCTGGTCCTGCACGTCGGCCAGCGCGTTCCAGTCCTGGTCGAAAGCGGGCGTTACCCCATTGGTCATGCGTTCCAGGTCAGCCAGTTGCTCGGGGGTAAAGAGCTGCCATGGCTGCGGATTGTCATCAATCGCGGCGGTTGCTGTGGCGACCAGCCGCACCACCCGCTTGAGGTCGTCGAACGACGGCGCAGTGCGGGCGAACGGGTTGTCGGCCATCAAGAAGCCCAGCACGTCGACGCCCCGCACGAGCGGCACCAGGACCAGCGGCAGCACGGGCCGGAACGCCGTCAGCACGTCGGGGGGAATGGCCGCCAACGCGTCCGGGGCGTCGATGATGCCGCCGCCATCCTCCTGAGCGGCCCGCAGCATCAGCATCAGCTCTGGCGTGCACGGCGTCCGCACGCCGCGGATGTGGGCATCGAGCGGGGTCTGGATGTGCCCGTGGGTCTCCAGGTGCTCCAGGTAGCGGCGCACGTTGTCCATTCCCTCGGCCTCGTGGACCAGCCAGTCCCGCCGGGCCTCGCGCTCCGTGAGGTGGCCGATGGCGAGTTCCCCGTGCAGTTCGCCGCGCGCTTCGTCCAGCAGGAACACCGCGGCACGGTTGAACGCCAGCCCGTAGCCCGCCGTGATGCCGGTGAGCAACGCGGGCAGCGCCTTGCGAGGGTCTGGTGAGCGGCGGATGAACTGCTCGATGTGCCCCAGCGCGCTGGACCGCACGAAGCCGCTGCGTTCCCAGTTCCACAGGATGGAGCTACGAAGAATGCTGGAGACCTGGTCGGCGAACAGCACCAGCACGTCGCGGTCGAGTTCCACGAACCGCCGCAGGGCTGCGCCGCCGGCTACCACGAGCACGGAGATCACCTCCCCCCCGGCCCGGCGGAGCGGGGCGCCGATGGCCAAGTCGAACTCGCGGTCGCCTACACGAAAGGGCGTTCCGCGCTCCGCCGCGATCCATACCTCCGGCGCGTCGGTGAGCGCCACCAGCCCGGCAAGGCCCTTGTCCTGGGGCTCGCGCTCCCCGCGTACACCCTGTGGCAGGCCCACCGCGGCCGTGACCACCATCGTCTCCGTTTCGGGGTCGGTGTCGTACAGGCAGGCCGCTTCGTAATCGAGCAGCTCCACCGCTACCCGCGTGAGCTCGTGCCGAAGCTGCCGCGTGTCCATCTCCGCGTGAAGGTACTGGTGCGAGTCGAACACCCGGTCCATGAGCCGCTTGCGCCGTTCGTCCGCCCGGGCGCGCTCCTCCAGCGCCACGACCAGCACCTCCTTTTGCATCACGTTCGCGAACAGCTGGGCCATGCCCTCGTCATCCGCGCTGAAGCCCACGTCCGGCGAAGGGTGTCCGTCGGAGCCGCGCCGGTTCTCGATCCGCAGCAGCCCCAGCAACTCGTCGCCGCCATTGCGCAGCAGGGGAATGGCCAGCAGTGAGCAGCAGCGCCCCGACGGCATGTGGTGGTTGGGCAGGCCGCGCGTGGCGGGGTGGTTCGTGAGAGCCGCCCCGTGGTCTCGAAACACGCGCCGTTCATAGGCGATGTGGCCCGTGAGCCCCGTGCGCTCCCCGCTCACGATGCGAAACCGGCGGCCGTAGTCGAACGTGCCCTCGCGGTGCCCGAAGCCCGCTTCCAGCGTCAGGAAGTCCGGCGTGTGGGCCAGCAGCACCTGGCACGATTCGGCCTCAATGACCGCGGCAGCCTCGCGTGCGATGAAGGTGAGCCGCTCCTGGAGTGACTGGCCCTCCGACTGGCTGTGCACGAGCTGCAGGGCCCGCTGCAGCGGATGCGCCTGGGCGCGGGCCTGCTGCTCCACCTGCGCCAGCACCAGAGCCGCCTGGTCTCCCAGGAGCGCGAGCGTGGAGATGTCTTCATCGCTAAACGTCCGGCCGGCGTCATCATCCACGTACAGCACGCCCGTAATGTTTTCCTGCCAACGGAGGGGCACCTCCAGCACGGCCCCGAACGGCGCGTCCTCGAAGATGGGGGCGCGGCCGTTCCATTCCCCGTAGTTGCGCTTCCTGGCGTAGTTGCGCCCCGTTTGCACCAGCCACCCCGCCAGCCCCTGTCCCGGCCGCAGCACCTTGCCCCGGTTGTGCGGGCGCAGGTAGTCGGCGGCCAGGAAAAGCAGCCCCTGCTCCGGCACGTAGTGATAGATGCCGCCGCCCTTGGCCCCCAGGGCGTTCACGGCGTGCTCCACCACGCGCTCCAGCATCGTCTCGCGGTCGCGTTGCTCCAGTAGCGAGCCCAGCAGCGAGCCGATGGCCGTGGTAGCCCGACGCATCTTTTGCGCGGCATCGGTGTGCGCCTGCGCGATGGCCCGCAGCTGCTCGTTCTCCAGCAGCGGCGCCAGCTGAACGGCCAGCGCCTGGCAGTGCGCCACCTCCGCCGCCGTAAAGGCGCGGGGCCCCGACGTATGGTGCACGCTGAACCATCCCAGCAGGCGGTCTCCACGGGTAATGGGCACCGCCAGCAACGCCCGGATTCCTGCCCCGTCCAGCAGCGGCCGCAGCCGCTTCACGGCACCGTCCGCGTGTACGTCCTCCACGCGCAAGGGGGTGTGCGAGCGCGCCATCCCCGCCGCCACGGGCAGCTCGCCCAGGGCAATGCGCGCGCCCACCGCGCCGCCCGCCGGATGCTCCGCGCGCACTACGCCCACGGTCCCGTTGGGCTCCAGCACCAGCGCGGCGGCGTGGGCAAACCCCATCACGTCCACGGCGGCTCCACAGGCCGTCCGCAGGGCCGCGTCCAGGCTTTCGGCCCCCGCGATGCCGGCGCAGGCGCGCAGCAGGGGATCGACGGACTGCCCGTAGTCGGGGCGGGTGGGAAGCTGGATCTCGGAAGGGCTCATGGCCGTCACACGCCTTGAATGGGGAGTACGTCCGAAAACATCCGGATCAACGAGCCGAACAAGCGATGATGGGGCGCCGGGAGCTCAGGCAGGGAGGGACGTGGCCTTCCGGAACGGCGACATCCGGGCGGTCACGGTGCGCAGATTAGCGGCCGGGGACGTGGAATCCAAGACTTTCGGTTCGGCGGCCGTGCCCGTCTGGAGGAATCCGCAGCTCGGTCAAAGAAAGCGGCGGGCGAAATCCGCAGAAGGAATGGACAGGGGAATCGGGCAAGGGAAATCGGCAGGAGCGATTGGCGCGGGGAAGATGACGACGGCGCCCGGCGAGATAACTCGCCGGGCGCCGTTTTGCCGGGGGGAGGCTCGCGTCCGCTCAGGCCGGGACGGGCGCCGGCGCGGGCTGCAGATACCTGGCGCTCACCCAGCCCGCCGTCGACGTGCCGGGGACGGTGACGTACATCCACCCGTCCTGCGACTGCTGCGCCCGCACCGCCGTCCCCTGCGCCAGCGGGCTGCCGGCCACGGTGGGGTTGGACGCGCCGGGGCCGCCGCGCACGTTGAGCGCCTGCGCCGTCACCGTGTACGCCTGCCCGGACGCGGGCTGGGCCGGCGCGGTCGACGGTACGGGCGTGGGCACGCCGCCGGGGACGGCCGCCACGGCACTGGCGCGAAGCACCTGCTCCAGCTTTTGCGCGTAGCCCGCGATGCGCTGCGCCTGGTCCAGCCCGTTGATGATCTTGCGCGCGTTCACGTAGTCGCACGTGTCGCCGCTGATGAAGCGCGACAGCCTGGCGCCCGTGAACGAGCCGTTGCGCATGCCGTACGACATGATGCGGTACGCCACGTCCGCGTCCAGGGCCAGCCCCGGCTCGTACAGCAGCCGGTTGTTGAGCACCTTGCCCATGTTGCGGTAGTTGTAGTCCCACGTGAGCTGTACGTAGCCGCGGCCGTAGTACGCGTTGCTGTAGCTCTTGCCGTCGGGGTCCGTGACCGTCACGGGCTGGCCGTACTTGTGGCCCTTGCCCTTGCCGTACTCCTCGATGGGCTTCCACGTGTCGGCGCACTCGTGCTTGACCGTGGCGAACATGTAGGCCAGCCAGCGGATGTCCGTGATGTCGGTGTCGGCCTCGGCCGCGGAGAGCAGGGCGTCCAGCCCTGCCTGCTTGCTGCCGGGCAGCGCGCCGAACGCGGCGGCGTACGCGTCGTGGAACTTCTGGCGGTCGAACTTCATGGGAACCTCGAACAGGATGGGGTGCGGGGACAGGGCGATCCGCAAGGAAGGATCGGATGCCGGAGGGAGAACGAAAGATGAGACCCATCTGCCGTCCTGACAACCCTTTCCAGCCGCCGGGCGGACGACCCGGTCCGCGCCTTGCTTGCATCCCCCGGTGAACGGAGTGGCAACGGCTACGGAGAGGGAGGGGCGGATGATCCGGTACGGGCCGGCGGGGTGGATGTACGACGACTGGGCGGGCGTGGTGTACCCCGCGCCCAAGCCGCGCAAGTTCGATCCGCTGGCGTACCTGGCCGGCTACTTCGACACCATCGAGGTCAACTCCACCTTCTACCGCCCCGCCGCGCCGACGACCATCCAGAGCTGGCTGCGGCGCGTGGAGCACAACCCGCGCTTTCGCTTTACGGCCAAGCTGTACCAGCGCTTCACCCACCAGCGCAAGACCACGTGGACGGCAGACGAGGTGGACGAGGTGCGCGCGGGCTTCGATCCCCTGCTGGAGAGCGGGCGGCTGGGCGCCGTGCTCATCCAGTTCCCGTGGTCGTACCGGCGGACGGACGAGAACCGCGAGTGGCTGGACGACCTCACGCGCACGTTCGGGCACTACCCGCTGGTGCTGGAGGTGCGCCACGCGACGTGGAACACGCCCGCGTTCTTCGACGGGCTGATGGAGCGGGGAATCGGGTTCGTGAACATCGACCAGCCGCTGTTCAGGAACTCCATCAAGCCCACGGCGCACGCCACGTCGCAGGTGGGCTACGTGCGGGTGCACGGCCGCAACTACCAGGACTGGTTCCGCGAAAAGGCGGGCCGCGACGAGCGGTACGACTACCTGTACACGCCGGACGAGCTGCAGCCCTGGGCGGACCGCACCAAGGAGATCGCGGCCGAGCCGCAGACGGAGGATGTGTTCGTGGTGACCAACAACCACTATCGCGGCAAGGCCGTGACGAACGCGCTGCAGCTGCAGTCGATGGTGGAAGGAAAGAAGGTCCCCGCGCCGCCTCCGCTGTTCAACGAGTACGGCGAGGTGCTGGACCCGTACGCCGAGCCTGCCGCCCCGCCCGTCGAGCCCTGACCCGGCGGGCGGCGGCCAGGCGCCGTACCCTCGTACCCTCGTACCCTCGTACCCTCGTACCCTCTCGTACCTTCTTTCGCACTTTCGCACTTTCGCACTTCCCGCCCCGGCCTTGTCGCTCCTAACTCGTTGGCGTAGCTTACTCCGCCTCGTCCGCGAGCACCCCCTCCGTCCGAGCCTTTCCGTTCCATCCGCGGTCCTCCACACGAACGACACATGCGAGCTCACCTTCCGCTGCTGGGCCTGCTCCTGGCCGCGGCCGCGCCGGCCGCCGCGCAGGCACCCGTCATCACCGAACAGGGCGATCCGTCCGTCCGCAGCGACACGCTGTACCGGCTGGCCGTGGACCCCGCCGACTATCCCGAGGAAAGCTACGTGGTGCTGCTGGACGACGGCGTGGTGCGCCGCGAGGCCGACGGCACCGGCTCCGTCACCTACCGCAGCGTCATCCAGCTCCTCACCGACGACGCCGTGGAGGACTTCGGCGAGATGAGCTTTGGCTGGGACCGCAAGCGCGAGCGCTTTCGCCTGAACTGGGTGCGCGTGATCGACGCGCGCACGGGGGCGGTGATCAGCGACAAGCCCGTGCACGAGCAGGAGAGCCTGGCCGAGGTCTCGTTAAGCTCGCCCGTGTACACCGACCAGCAGAACCGGCGCGTGTCGCTGGGCGGCGTGGCCGCCGGCACCATCGTGGACTACAGCTACACCACGGAAACCGTGGAGCCCGTGCTGGCGGGCGACTTCACGCAGACGTGGGGCATCCACATGGGCGTGCCCGTCCGCCGCTCGCGCTACATCCTGGACGTGCCGGCCGGCTACGCGCCGCGCATCCAGGAGCACAACCTCACCTTCCGCCGGATGGAGCAGGAGCGGGGCGGGCGGCACGTGTACACGTGGGCCGCGCGCGACCTGCCCAAGATCGAGCCGGAGCCGTTCGCGGCCACGGACAGCAACCAGGTGTACATGGGCCTGGACATCGCCGGCCGCACCGAGTGGGCGGACGTGACGCGGTGGTACGCCGGCCTCTCCGCCGACCGCTACGCGCTCACCCCCGAGATCGAGGCGCGCGTGGCAGAGGTGGTGCGGGGCGCGCAAACGCTGGAAGACTCGCTGCGGGCCGTGCACCGCTGGGTGGCGCAGGACTTTCGCTACGTGTCGCTGTCCCTGGGCATTGGCGGGTACCAGCCGCGCACGCCCGAGGAGGTGTTCCGCACCCAGTACGGCGACTGCAAGGACAAGGCGACGCTCTTTATCGCCATCGCGCGGCGGTTCGGCGCCACGGCGTACCCCGTGCTGCTCAACTCGTACGGCGGCGACGGGCGCGACATGCCGTCGGCGGGCCTCTTCAACCACATGATCGCGGCCGTGCAGCAGCCGGGCGGCGGCTACACCTACCTGGACCTCACGGCCGAGATCATCCCCTGGGGCGAGATCAGCCCCAGCTACCAGGGCGGGTTCGGCCTGATCGTCCACCCGGACGGCACCCCGGAGGAGATCACCTTCCCCCGCAACGAGCCCTCCGCCAACCGCCTGCTGACGGAAGTGGCCGGCGAGCTGGCGGCGGACGGCACGTTCACGGGCAGCTTTACCCGCACGGCACACGGCTCCATGCAGTACAGCCTGCGCAACGCGTTCTCCAGCACCATCACGCCGCGCGACCGGCAGGAGCTCACGCGCAACCTGGCGCAGAACCTGTTCGAGGGCGCCCGCGGCGACAGCGTGGAGATCTTCGACGGCAAGGACCTGCGCGCGCAGCCCCGCATGCGCCTGTGGGTATCCAACGGGCGCGCGGCGCGCACGTCGGGCGGCACGCTGGTGCTGAGCGTTCCGTTCGCCAACGGCAGCATGGAAGAGGTGCTGACGGAGCTGCAGGCGCGCACGGAGCCCCGGCGCTTCGACATCGACGTGGCCCAGGTGATGGGGCCCATGGAGGTCGTGAACGAGTACCGCGTGACGCTGCCGGAGGGATACCGGGCGCGCCTGCCGCAGAACGTGACGGCCGAAAGCGTGTTCGGACGCTACTCGGCCGAGTTCACGCAGGAGGGCCGCGAGCTGCGCGTGGTGCGGCGTCTGTGGGGCCGGCGCGGCACGGAATCGCGCGAGCGCCTGCCGGAGCTGATCTCGTTCCTGCGCGAGATGGGCCGCGACGACTCCGTGTTCATCATCGTGGAGCCGGCGGCGGACTGATCCCTCGTTTCGGCGGAAGATGAACGGAGCGCCGCCCCCGGAGCCTGGCTCCGGGGGCGGCGTGCGTACGTCTCCTAACGCTTTTTGATGCAGTGGATTGCGCGCGCGGAACACAACTCTTGTTTCCCGGCCCGCGCGCGTGTATCCTGTGGGACCGATCCCCCCCGTCGCGGGCCTCCCGCCCGCCGTCGCCCTTGCTCTTCCCCCGGCAGTGTCCACCCCCACCATCCTGCTCGTCGACGCGCACGAGGACAGCCGCTTCATCTACGCGGCCGTGCTGAGTCACCACGGCTTTGGCGTGGTGGAGTGCGCGTGCTGCACGCACGCGGTGGAGCTGGCGCGCGAGCACCGGCCGGCGCTCATCGTGGTGGCCGTGGCGCTGAGCCCCGCGCCCGCGTGGACGCTGCTGCGCGCCCTCAAGCAGCACGCCGAGACGGCGGAAATCCCCGTGGTGGCCGTGAGCACCACGGGCCTGGCGGAGCACCGCGCGCGGGCCCTGGAGCTGGGCTGCGCCGATTTCCTCGTGAAGCCCCTCCCTCCACTGGAGCTCCTCGGCATCACCCGTCGCCTGCTGCAGCGCGAGCAGAGCGCGTAGCGGGATGATGAGGGGCGACGGGCGGGGCGGGGGCGCCGGGTGAGGAACAACGGGATCCACGATTGAGGATCCGCCGGCGAAGGGTGGCAGATCCGTCGGAGGAGGGGATTCGGGGAGGATTGGCGGCCTCCAGCCCCGGCGAATGAATTCGCGGCACCGGAAACGTGATGTCGGCCTGCGCCGACCGTTCATCCGAGGGCAAAGTGGGTGCACCGGCGCGGAGGCCGAGCCGGCGAGGTCCGTGTGGATGGGAAGGCCCGCGCGCCGTCTCGGGCCCGCCCGGGGGAGCAGGTGAAGCCCCGCCGCGTGACGCGAAGCGTCGTCAGGGCGGGGCTTTCCGATTTTGTAGCGGCGGCTTTAGCCGCTCCGGCTGGGACGCGGCCATTGTCCCGGATCTCTCCTGCTGCCTCTCACGCGGAATCGGCCCCACGCAGAAACACCCTCCCCGGCGCGTGGCCAGGGAGGGTGTCTCGCATCATCCTGATCCGCCGATGCGGGCCTAGAGCGCGCTCTGGGGCTCGCGGTAGCGGGCCAGCACCTCCAGGAACACCTTGGACGAGCGGGCAAAGGCGCCGCGGCGGCGCAGCTCCGTGGGGCTGCTGCCCACGAACTTTTGCGTCACGCGGCGCAGGCCGCTGTCCGACGAGTAGCCGCAGGCGTGCGCCACCGACAGCACCGTGCGGCCCGGGTCGTCCAGCAGCTCGGCGGCCAGCAGGATGCGCATCCACGCCAGCAGCTTGCGCGGGGGCGGCAGCTCCGCCCGCTCGCACCAGCGCAGCAGCGTGCGGCGGCTCAGGCGCAGCTGGCGCGCCAGGTCGCGCCCGTGCCCGCCCACCGCCACCACCTCGGCCGCCGCGTCCACGATGGCGCGGGCGCGGCCGGGCGTGTCGGCCGGCAGCACGTTTTCCAGCAGCGCCTTGAGCGGACGGCCCTGCGCCGCGCGAAAGCGCTGCACCATGGCCGCCGGCGTGTCGTCGTGCGCGATGGAGATCACCTGCACCACGCCCCACTTGCCCAGGGTGCGCAGGTCCTCCAAGCGGTTGGGCTTGATCTCCATGGCCGCGAACACGGCCGTGGAGGGGAACTCCACCAGCAGCGACTTGAGGTGCTGCGACGGCCCGCCGGCGCCGTTGGCGTCCTCGTACGGGTTCACCACCACCAGCGCCGAGGGCGGGGAGTCGCGCACCGCCTCTTCCAGCGAGGGCCAGTCGGGGACGGCCTGGAAGGTGTACTCCTTGCCGGCCACCTTGCGGACCCGCTCGCGAAAAGCCTCGTTGCTGTGCAGCACCAGCAGGGGGCGTGCGCCGATCTTCATGTCGTTCGTGGAGTGTGAGGGTGAGTGGGCGGGAGGTTCAGCGGCCTACCAGCGACGCGTTGAGCGTGCGCACCAGGTCCAGGGCAAAGGTCTCCGCGCGGGCGGCCGTCTCCGGCTCCGCCTCGGGGACCGTCTCGGCCGCGCGCTGGCGCACGCCGCGGTTGCGGCGCACCTGGTCCAGCACCGACTCGGCCGTGAGCAGCGTCTTGTTCTCGGCGCGCTCGCGGGCCACCTGCACGGCGCGCTCGGCCGCCCGCTCGGCGCGCTCGTACTCGCCCAGCATGGCGGCGCCGTGGGCCAGCTCCAGCATGACCGTGGCGGCGTTGGCCAGCCCCGGCGTGCGCTGCATGCGGTCCCACACCTCGTCCCAGGTCTGGTCGAACAGCCGCCGCTCGCCGGCGCCGGCCGCCGCGCGCACCGTGTTGGCCAGCACGCCCAGCCGGTCCTCCAGCCGCTGCATGTGGTGCACGAGCGCCTGGAACACCGTGAGCGCCGGGGCAAAGCGCCCGCGCTCCATCCAGAAGTACGCCACGTCCAGGGCCAGGTACACCAGCCGCGGGTGGTCGGGGCCGTACATCTCGAACGCCTCGCGGGCCAGCCGCTCGGCGTCGTCGGGGTTGCCCGTCTGGGCCGCGATCACGAACAGGTCGTGCAGGGCGGAGCCGTGCAGGGCGCGCATGCTGTGCCGCCGCGCCGCGCGAAGCGAACGGAGGTGAAAGCGGCGCGCCGCGGGAAAGTTGCCCCGCTGCATGTACAGGTTGCCCAGCCCCGCGAACGCCATGGCGTAGCTGCTCCAGTCGCCGCTCTGGCGGGCCAGGGCCACGGCGCGGCGGTACCACGTCTCGGCGCGGGCGTACTCGGCGCGGCGGCGGGCCAGGCGGCCCACGGCAAAGCTCGTGGCCGCGTCGGCCGGCAGCACCACGGCGGCACCCTGCGCGAACGCGATGGCCGTGCCCATGTGCCCGTGCCCGTCGGCCCAGTGGGCCACGTGCTGGCAGGCCAGGGCCACCTGCTCCTCGCGCGCCGTCTCGGGCCCGCCGGCCATGCGGATGAGCGTCATGAGGGCCGACTCCAGCTGCACCTCGGGATCGCTGTCGCGCAGGATGGAGATGAGCACGTCCTCGGCGTGCGGCTCGAACAGCCCCTCGCGGTCCTCCGGGGGCGTGCTGCCCCACAGGTACACGTCACGGACGATCTGAAAGAGCAGCAGTCCCAGCGGAGTACGCACCTCCTCCAGCACGGCCACGCCCTCGAAGGCCTCGCCCCCGTGCAGGATGGCCGGGGGAGTGCGCCAACGACGGGCGGTACGCCGCACGGGCGGGGTCAGACGCCTGGGTCGCATGTTGGTCCGAACGGGTCCTGGGTAGGGAGATCGCCAAAGCGGGGCCGTGTTCCAGCGGACCGCATGATAACGCGTATCTCCTTTCCACGCCATAGTCTTGCCGGCTCCCCCGGCGCAAAGGGGGCGGTCGCTGTGCGCGCTTTCAAAAACCAGAGCGGCGCAAACGGTGCGGCTGCTTTCCCGGCGCTCCCTGTCGCGCCGGACCGGCCGTCTCATCTCCCAAGTGGACGAAGTAGATAACCTGCATGGTTCATCGTGACTTGGGGCGGGTCCGTCCCGCGCGCGGCAACCCTGGAACAGGTGCGACAGTTTCAGTTCGTTTAATTTAAATTAGTCGTGAAACAATTGTATGTTATGACACGGTCAGCCATCGCGGGCTGCGGGGGCACGCCGTGACGGGTGGGATGTGGGCTCACCGTACGTCGATTCGCCGCAGGTCCTGGACAATGCGGTCCACGAACCGCGGCACGTGGGGCCCGCCGCGATCGAGGTCGATGGCCTGCAGGGCCGAGGCGGCGTCGGTGAGGATGGCCTGCTCGTCGGCAAAGCCGGGGCGCAGCAGGTCCGCGTCGGCGAGCGCCGTGGCCAGGTCGGCCAGGAGGGCGCGCACGGCACCAAGACGCGTTCCGCGCTCCATGGGCGATGCCGCCTTGAGCGCCTCCAGCTGCGCGACGGCCTCGTCGCACAGGCGCGCGAGCTCGGCGGGGCGGGGGGCGGGGTCGGGCGTGGGGT
>NZ_DASURI010000070.1:0-4644 GCF_036280135.1 Longimicrobium sp. | reverse complement strand
CGACGACGTGGATGCGCGGGTCGAGAAGCTGGCCGAGCAGCACGGCCGGTCGCCCAGCGACGTGTGGGTGGAGCTGGAGCGCACCGGGCAGATGCAGGCGCTGGAGTCGGAGATCCTGGAGGAGAAGGTCTTCGAGCACCTGCGCTCGCGCAACACGATCACGCAGGGCTAAGCGGCTCCGGGGAGGGCCGCGGCCCTCCCCACCTCATGCCAGGAGACCAGACCGAGAATGGCCATCTATCCGCCGTACGTGATCGAGCGGTCCAGCCGGGGCGAGCGCAGCTACGACATCTTCAGCCGCCTGCTGATGGACCGCATCGTGTTCCTCGGCAGCGCCGTGGATGACACGGTCGCCAACATCATCATCGCACAGCTCCTTTTCCTGGATGCCGACAACCCGGAAAAGGACATCTACCTGTACATCAACTCGCCCGGCGGCGTGGTGACGGCGGGGCTGGCCATCTACGACACCATGCAGTACATCCGCTCGCCCGTGCACACCATCTGCATCGGCATGGCGGCGAGCATGGGGGCCATCCTGCTGGGCGCGGGGGAGAAGGGCAAGCGCAGCGCGCTTCCCAACGCCCGCATCATGCTGCACCAGCCCAGCGGCGGCAGCCAGGGCACGGCGGCCGACATCGAGATCGCGGCCCGCGAGATCCTGGGGCTGCGCCAGCGCCTGAACCAGATCCTGAGCCACCACACGGGCCAGTCCGAGGAGCGGGTGGAGGCGGACCTGGACCGCGACCGCTTCATGTCGCCGGAGGAGGCCAAGGAGTACGGCCTCATCGACGAGGTCATCGCGCACGGGGGCACCACGCAGCTGGTGGCCGTTCGCCACGACCACGCGGAGACGGGCACCTCCTGACGGAGGCGCCCCGTCCCCTCCCTTTCCAAGAACTCGCAGGTTTCAGGCTATGCCCAGCGACAAGCACCTCCGTTGCTCGTTCTGCGGAAAATCCAAGGACTCGGTAAAGCGCTTCATCTCCGGGCCCTCGGTGTACATCTGCAACGAGTGCATCTCGCTCTGCAACGAGATCCTGGCCGAGGAGGAGATCAAGGAGGCCACCAGCGCCGCCACGCCGGTGCCCACCCCCCTCGAGATCAAGGAGGTGCTGGACCAGTACGTGGTGGGCCAGGAGCAGGCCAAGAAGTCGCTCTCGGTCAGCGTCTACAACCACTACAAGCGGGTCAACAACCACGGCGTGATGGACGAGGTCGAGCTCGACAAGTCCAACATCATGCTCATCGGCAGCACGGGCGTGGGCAAGACGCTGCTGGCGCAGACGCTGGCCCGCGTGCTTCACGTGCCGTTCACCATCGTCGACGCCACCACGCTCACCGAGGCGGGCTACGTGGGCGAGGACGTGGAGAACATCCTCGTGCGCCTGCTGCAGGCCGCCGACTTCAACGTGGCGGAGTGCGAGCGCGGCATCATCTACATCGACGAGATCGACAAGGTCGCGCGCAAGAGCGAGAACCCGTCCATCACGCGCGACGTGTCGGGCGAGGGCGTGCAGCAGGCCCTGCTCAAGATCCTGGAGGGCACCACGGCGTCGGTGCCGCCGCAGGGCGGGCGCAAGCACCCGCAGCAGGAGTACATCCAGATCAACACCCGCCACATCCTCTTCATCTGCGGTGGGGCGTTCGATGGGCTGGAAAAGATCATCGAGGCGCGCACGGGCAAGCGGCAGATCGGCTTCGGGGCCAAGGACGGCGGGCGCATCGAAAAGACGGCCAACCCGTTCGAGAACGCCGAGCCCGAGGACCTGCTGCGCTTTGGCCTGATCCCCGAGCTCGTGGGCCGTCTGCCGGTGACGGTCACGCTGGAGAACCTGGACGAGGACGCCCTGGTGCGCATCCTGACGGAGCCCAAGAACGCGCTCGTCAAGCAGTACCAGAAGATCTTCCAGATGGATGGCGTGGGGATCACCTTTGACCCGGGCGCCATCCGGGCCATCGCGCGGCAGGCCATCGAGCGGGGCACGGGCGCCCGCGGCCTGCGCGCCGTGATCGAGAACCTCATGCGCGACATCATGTTCGACATCCCCAGCCGCGAGGACGTGCGCGAGGTGGTCGTCACGCCCGAGTGCGTGACGGACGGCGTGCCGCCCCTGCTGGTGCTGGCCCCCGACGCGCGGCGCAAGAAGGAAGCGTGAGGACGGAAGTGCGTTAGTGCGTTAGTGCGGAAGTGAACTGCGCGGGGGCGGCCGATGTGCCGCCCCCGCGTTTTTCTTCGCGATCGGGTTCGGTGACCTGCGCCAGGCAGAGGGCAACTGCATTCTCACACGGCGCTTCGCGAACGGAGTTAACGGTAACCGATTCGAAACGCCGTCAACCGTTCACGAAGTGCCGTGTGCCAAGGCAGTTTTCCGGACGCGATGCGCACCATATCCGCCATCGCGATCCAAACCACGCGGCAGCAAAAAGTGCCCCCGGCCAACGATCTACGCGAGACAAACCCTCACCGGGACGTATACGCCAGAGCTTGTGCAAAACATCAGTTTTATTTCACGACATCTTTCATTGCGACACTTTCCGGGGCTATTGTGGAGCGTCGGGCGATTGCCCGGCAGTCCCCCCAATTCACCCGTTTTCGGGAGTGTACCATGAAGAAGCTCACGCTGGACCTCGACGCGCTGCAGGTGGAATCGTTCGACCCCTCGTCCGAAACGGACGTGCTCCGCGGAACCGTGGACGGCCGCCAGATCCTGAATCCCAACACCCGCGGCCTGTCGGAGTGCATCCGGTGCCTGCAGACGGCGGACTTCAGCTGCCGCAACAGCTGCATGGCATCGTGCATCGGCACCTGCGACGCGTCGTGCTACGGCACCTGCGGCTGCCCCAACCCCAGCGAAAACCTGAGCGCGTGCTGTCCCCTGCAGACCCAGTACTGCGACACGCGCCTGTGCCCCATCGAGGACACCGGGCGCTGCCTGCAGCTCACCGCCGGCTGCTGAACCACCGGCAGGCACGGTGATGGAACGGGGAACCGCCGCGGATCGCGGCGGTTCCCTTTCTGGCATCGGCACGCGTCCCTTGTCGGCGCTTGCCCTGCCCGTGTACTTTGGCGGCATGCGAATCAAATCCGTAGAGTTTGCCGGGGCCATCGGGCAGCCGGGCCAGCCGCCGCCGGAGTCCGCGCGGGGAATGCCGCAGGTGGCGTTCTCGGGGCGCTCCAACGTGGGCAAGTCGTCGCTCATCAACCGCCTGCTGGGCCGCACGCGCACGGCCATCGCCCGCGTGTCGGCCACGCCCGGCAAGACGCAGGAGATCAACTTCTACCGCGTCCGCTCGGACCTGGGCGACTTCTTTCTCGTGGACCTTCCCGGCTACGGCTTTGCCCGCGCGCCCGAGGAGGCCCGGAAGAAGTGGGAGAAGTACATCAGCTCCTACCTGTCCCGCGGCGAGGACCTGGCCGGCGTGGTGCAGCTCATCGACCTGCGCACGGGCCCCACGCCCGACGACCTGCGTTCGGTGGAGTACCTGGCGGAGCTGGGCCTGCCCGTGCTGTTCGCCTTTACCAAGTCCGACAAGCTCACGGCCACCAAGCGCAAGGAAGCGTTCGACAAGACGGTCAAGGCGCTGGGCATCGAGCCGGACCAGGCCATCGCCTTTTCGTCGCTCAAGGGCGACGGGCGCGACGACCTGCTGGAGACGCTCGGCGCCCTCGTCTTCCCCCAAGGCGACGAGTCGGCGGACGAGGACGGATCGGACGGCGACGAGGCCGATGCGGACCCGGAGGGCGAGGTCCCGGGGGACGGGGAGGGAGCAGGCGCGCCGGACTGACGCGTCGTTCTCCACGCGTGGCACGGCCAGTGCGAGTACCCTGCGCATACCTGTGACGAGGAGGAGCGGATGCGAGGGATGATGCGAATGATCGCCGCCATGGTGGTGGCGCTGGGGCTGGCGGGCTGCTTCGGCAACCGGATGGGGGGCGAGGGCAACACGCTGACGGTGACGGTGCAGAACGACGGCGCCATTCCCAGCCAGGTGCGGGTGTACCTGGTGCAGTCCGCGGGGCCGGAGATCAACCTGGGCACGCTGCCCACGCTGGGCACGGGAACGCTCTCGACCACGCGCGAGTTCCTGTCCGGGCAGTACCGCCTGCGCGCCGAGGGCGGCACGAACGCCGTGCAGTTCTCGCCCGTGGTGGCCCTGGCGCCGGGCGACGTGATCATCTGGAACCTGCAGCGCAACGTGATCCAGCGACCCTGACCGCGCCGGATGACGAGAAGGCACAAAGCCCCACCGGATACGCGTCCGGCGGGGCTTTGTCGTTCTCGAAGTCCTCGACGCAGAGTCGGCTCCGCGCGAGCGCCCCCTCCGCTCGCCGGGTCATCCTGAGGGAGCGCCGCGCGTACACGACCACGCGCAGGACTTTGGCGCGACCGAAGGATCTTGCCCGCGAAGCGACAAGCCGGCATCTGGTGCGCAGAGCCGACTTGTCGCTTTGCAGGCAAGATCCTTCGTCGCCGCCAGGGATCATGCACAGGTACGGGCCGCGCGGCGGCTCCTCAGCAACTGTGTTTCAGACGGTGGCCGCGATCGCCGGATTCCAGGGTGTATTCGTGCGCGCCATCGTGTTCAGGATCACCAGCAGCTTCCGCAGACACGCGATCATGGCAACCTTGAACGGCTTCC
>NZ_DASURI010000069.1:0-19490 GCF_036280135.1 Longimicrobium sp. | reverse complement strand
GTGTATCACACTCCATCCAATCCCACAACAACAGTCGGTAAATGGATGTCATTAAGTACACGAGAACGTCTGTCGTTCACCGCATTCTCTACTCCACCCGGTGCCCTGCCCCCTGCAAGGCAGCGATGGCGCGGTCCAGGTTCTCCGCCTTGACCATCAGGTAGTCCGTGTCGTACGTGCTGACGGCAAAGAGGGGGATGCCGGCCGCGGCCAGCGGCGCCGTCAGCGCGGCCATGATGCCCGTCAGGGCGAAGTCCAGCGGGCCGGCCACCACCATGCATCGCCAGCCCGGCTCGTGACGAACGCCGTCCGGCACCGCGTCCGCGCGGCAGACGACGGACAGCTCGTCGCCCGTGCGGGTGACGGACGCCGGCTCGCCCGTCCACGCCCACGCGGGCACGGGGGCATCCGCCGAGAGCCGGCAGACGGCGAGCGTGTCGGCGAGGAGCGAGAGGTTCAGCGCGGGCGATTCGGCCATGGGATGCATCAGACGCAAAAGGGGCGCGTGGAGCGGATGGCTCCACGCGCCCGGAAGTTCGATGGCCGTCCCGCCGGCCGCAACCATCAACCGCGCGTGACGGCGGTCAGCGGGCGGCTTCGGCGTCGGCCTGGGCGGCGGCGGCGCGCTCTTCATCCGTCGGCGCGCGGATGCCGATGCGCTCCGCCAGCCACGCGTACCGGTCCAGGCGCGCGCCCGTCGTGAGCCCGTGCCGGGCATCGTACCACCGCACCGTGTGCGACGGGCCGGCGGCGCGGTGCAGCTCCTGGGCCTTCCACGCGGGGATGAACTGGTCGCGCAGGCCGTTCTGGAACAGCACGCTTCCCTCGCGGATGCGGCCCACGTAGTGGATCCCCTCCACGGGGCGCATGGCGGCCGTCCAGCGCTGCCAGTCCGCCTCGGGCATGTCGGACAGCATGGAATCGCGCTGCCCGTCCTGGTCGGTGAAGTGCGAGACCGATCCGCCGTCCGGCACGAACAGCACGTACGCGGCGGGGCGCGGGTCCACGGCGGCGTACATCGTCCCCACGGCGGCGCCGTAGCTGCCGCCCACGAAGGCGATGCGGGCCGGGTCCACGTCCGCGCGGGCCAGCAGCAGGTCCACGGCCCGCTGCAGGTCCACGACCACCTGCACCTGGTCCGCGCTGTCCGACGGGGTAAAGGTGAGTGACGGCTCGCCGGGCCGGCGGGCGAACGGCGCGTCGATGGCCACGACGACGGCCCCGCGCCGGGCCAGCCCCTCGGAGTTGCGGGCGGACTGGCGCGCGCTTCCCGGCGAGCCGTGCATGGCCACGATCCCCGCCTTCTTCCCGGGCCCCTGCGGCACGAACAGCAGCCCCGTCACCCGTCCGCCGCGCGGGCTGACGAAGCTGATGGCGTGCGTCTCCAGCCCGTCCTGCACGGTTTCCAGCGAATCGCGCAGGTCCAGCGGCGCCGCGCGGTCGTACGCAAAGGTGCCCGCGGCGATGGCGTCCCCGTGCGACGCGGGGGCCTGGGCGCACGCGGGCGCGGCGGCCAGGGCCAGCAGGGCGGCGGCGATGGAGCCGCGCGCCAGGGAGAAAGCGATGCGCATCTAGGTCTCGTCCGGATCTATGTGGGTGTGTCTTCATGGGAGCGGAACCGCACGTCGGCTCCGCGCCGGTCTGCATCCTGCCCGAGCTCGTCAAAAGCCCGGGACGCGGGGTCCTACGGTCGCGGCCGGGGCTGCGGGCCGGCCTGCGCGGGCGGCGGCGGGATCTCCGGGCCGGCCTCGTCCTCCGGGCCCGGCGCCCGGGTGCCCACCTTGTCGCTCAGCCACCGCAGCTGGTCCACGTACGCGGCGGGGTTCAGGGCGTGCGCCGCGTCGTACCAGCGCACCTCCGTCCGCACGCCCGCGGCGGCCGCGTGCAGCGCCTCCGCGCGTGCCGGCGTGACCACCGGGTCCTGTCGCCCGTTCTGGAAGAAGAGGGTGCCGTTGGCGTTGCCCACGAAGCGAAGGCCCTCGATGGGCTGCATGGAGGCCAGCCAGGCGCGCGCCTGCTCCTCGCGCCCTGGCGGCGGGGGCGGCGCGTCCGGCTCGGTAAAGCGGGTGGTGATTCCGCCGTCCGCCGACGCCAGGATGTACGTGGTCAGCCGGCGCTCCACGCCCGCGAACAGGGCGCCCGTGGCGCCGCCGTAGCTGCGGCCCACGTACGCCAGCCGCGCCGAGTCCACGTCCGGCCGGCTGAGCAGCACGTCCACGGCGCGCTGCAGGTCCACGATGAGCTGTACCTGTTCCACGCTGTCCCGCGGCGTGAGGGTCAGGGGCCCGCCCTCGCGGCGGTTGAACGGCGCATCGATGGCGATGACGACGGCGCCGTGCCTGGCGATGTAGATGCCGCGGCCCGTGAACGCCTCGGAGTTGCCCGGCGCGCCGTGCGCCAGGACGACGCCCGCGAACGGCCCATTGCCCTGGGGAACAAAGAGCCGGCCCGTGACGCGGCCGCCCTTGGGGCTGGCGTAGCTGATGGCCTGGACGTCCACGCCCTCGCGGGTTTCCAGGGGCCGCGACTGCAGGTCCAGCGGCGCGGCGCGGTCGTACCGGAACAGGTCCAGCGGCAGCGGCTGCTGCGCATACGCGGGCGCGGCGGCCAGCGCGGCCATCAGGGGAAGCGCCGCGCGGGCGGCGCGAAGGCGGCGGACGATGGGCGTCGGCACCGGAGGGTCTCCTGTTGATGGGTCGGGTGAGCGTCCCCGCCGCGCGTCCATCGGCGGCGTCGGGAGGTTGGACGCCGGGACACGCGTCGGGGTTTCCCGCGGGAAATTAACAGCCGATGAAATTGTCGACAACCCCGGAGGTGCGGCAATCCGTCGGCCGGGGAATACCGTGCAGAATCCATCCGTCCGACGAGGTGCGGGCATCCCGTCTGAGCGGGTGAACCCGCCGCTGGGACAGCCATAAGCCCCGTCTCGCGCCGACGCGCTCCGCGAACGAGGCTTCAACCGATTACGCGCGCCGCCACCCGGCGAGGGCACCGGTTTCCGGCCGGTGCGGGCGATGACCCACCAGACGTGAAGCCCCGCGTCGTGCTTCGGGGCTCGTAAGAAGTGTATACCCTCTCCGCGCAGTGTGCGGGAGAGGGTGCGAGCATAAGCGAGCGGGTGAGGCCCTCTCAGTGCTGCGGGGCGCTGCCGTGCGGCGTGGGGAGGGCGCGCTTGGAGGAGAGCACGTCGTCGGGGGTGTCGCGGCGCTGGTCGGGGCCGGCGGAGCCCACGTGGAACCCGTCGCCGCGGCGGCGGATGTAGTAGCGCCGGCCCCACGGGTCCATCATGGCGTCCTTGCGGCCGGGAAACATGCGCGCCATCACCCGCGGCAGGTCGCGGTCCTGCGGCGCGTGGCCGGTAATGCGCGACTCGTACTCCACGTAGCCCGACACGCTGTTCACGCGGTCCTGCGTGGTGGCGCGGCGGATGGGATCCACGGCGAACGCCACGTGCGGCATGGCCCGCGTGCGCAGCTGCGGCACCAGCGCCACGACGACGATCCCGGCGAGCACCAGCTTGATGAGCCCCGCCGCGAGGTTGGCGGGCGAGAAACGGACGCGGGAGATGGACACGGCGACGAAACGAAGCGGAGGAAGGATGGCGAGACTCTGCTACACCGATCCACAGCAGCCATAAACATCCATTTCACCCGCCGATCGCGCAAGGGATTCCATCGGCGAAGCCGGTCCCGCTATTCCCTATTCCCTGTTCCCTATTCCCTGTTCCCTGCCCTCCGCCCGCGCCTCGCGCGCCTTCTCCGCCAGCCGCTCGCGGATGCGCGCCGCCACCACGTCGATGCCCGCGCGGTTCTGCCCGCCGCGGGGGATGATGACGTCGGCCCAGCGCTTGGTGGGCTCCACGAACTCGAAGTGCATGGGCCGCACGGTGGTGAGGTACTGCTCGATGACGGAGTCCATCGTGCGCCCGCGCTCCTCGATGTCGCGGCGCAGGCGGCGGATGAACCGCACGTCGGCGTCCGTGTCCACGAAGATGCGCAGGTCGAACATCTCGCGCAGCCGCGGCTCGGCAAAGAGCAGGATGCCGTCCACGAGGATCACGTCGCGCGGCTGCACGGGGATGGACTGCTCCGCCCGGGTGTGGCGGGAAAAGTCGTAGACGGGCTTCTGGATGGGCCGGCCGGCGATCAGCTCGTGCAGGTGGTGCACGATCAGGTCGTTGTCCAGCGAGTCCGGGTGGTCGAAGTTGATGGACGCGCGCTCCTCCAGCGACATGTGCAGCAGGTCCTTGTAGTACGCGTCGTAGTCGAGGAAGACGGCGCTGTCCAGGTGCAGCGAGTCGTAGATGCGACGCGCCACGGTCGTCTTGCCCGACCCCGTGCCCCCCGCGATGCCGATCAGGAACGGCTTCATCCCCTGCCCTTGCTTGGTGCGTGTCTGGCGGACGCGGCGCGCGGTCCCGTTCCGCCGCCCTCCGGCTGACTTGGGATAGTGGACGGCGGGCGGAAAGGCAAGTGCGAAGGGGCGGTGAGGGTCCGTCCTCCGCCCCTGTCCGCGGGGGCGCGATCCGCTCGGACCGCGGCCCCGGTGGAGAGGACATCTTGCGGCGCCGGGCGTCAGCGCCAGAAGGCGAACAGGAAGAGGGAGACGATGAACAGCCCGTAGAGGATCCAGTACACCACCACCCACGGACGGGCGCTGGGCGGATAGTTGTCGAAGTCCAGCTCGTTCAGCAGCCGGCTTACCCGGCCGTCCGGCGGCGGCGGAATGTCCCCCTTCCGCAGCCCCGACAGGTACTGCGAGTACAGCACGCACACGATGATCATGACGACCACCAGGATCCAGCCGACGTTCGGATTCATCGTTCCCCGCGGATGTGGCGCCGGCCCGGACCCCGGGCCGGCGCGAAGAGCCTGGTCACGGGCGCGTCCGCGCCCCGTGCCCGCCGTTTGGGCACCGGGCCGGCTTCACGGCCGCATTCCCTGGAAGGTAATGGCGTTGTACGCGTCGCGCAGGAACTGCCGCACGCCGTAGGGCGGCGGCGCGGGACGGGAGCCCAGGTTGAAGGTGTACGACGCCTCCACGTGCCCCGTCACGGGCGAGGGAATCTTTACCAGGCTGCGGGCCGCGCCCAGGCTGGTGGTGGTGCCGCTGGGATTTCCCGTAAAGCATCCTCCCGCCGCCAGGAAGGACATGCATCCCCCCGCGGCCGGGCCAAAGAAGGCGCCCTGCGAGTCGGACCGGCCGCCCTCGATGCCGCCGCTGGCGTCCAGCCCCGACGCGTAGCCAATGCGGAAGTAGCGCCCCTCCTCGTCGCCCGACGTCCAGTGGCCCACGCCCACGGTGATCCCCACCAGGGGAATGGCCACCGTGCCCGTGCCCCCCACGAAGATCACGGGGCACTGGATCTTCCACCACTGACCGTACGAGTCCTGCCGGGCCCCGACCTCCCGCTCCCGCGCGGGCACGTACTTGCACTCGCCCCCGTCGGCCGAGAAGCCGAACGGGTCGCGGAACAGCACGGGGCTGTTGCGGGCGTAGGCGTACAGGTTCACGCCCCCCGCCAGTCCGATGGGGTCCTCGCTGATGAACCGGCGCAGGAACGGGTCGTAGTCGCGGGCCCGCATGTGGTACAGGCTCAGCTCGTCGTCCCACGGGCGAGAGGCGTACTGCAGGTCGTTGGGCACCTGCTCCCGCACAAAGCGCAGCTCGCCAAAGGGCGTGTAGTCGTACCGGTTGGCCAGCGAGCCGTTGGGCCGCACGAGCCCCACCACGTGCCCCGGCTCGTCCGTGAGGTAGTAGTACACGGAGTCGTTCTGCACCATGGCGTGGGGCCGGTCCGTGCCCGGGTAGTACGAGTACACCCGCGTGAACGCGCCGTCGGGCGCGATCTCCGCCAGCAGGTTCTCGCCGTCGTACAGGTAGTACGTCACCCCCGAGCTCCCCGACCTGCGCACCCGGCGCCCGCCGGCGTCGTAGCCGTACTCGGCGCCCGTCTGGGTGGCGTCGTCGTTGCCCCACGCGAGCTGGCCCAGGCTGTTCCAGTAGAACTGGCTGCGCTTGTAGGAGCCGTCCAGCGAGATGACGTTTCCGTCGGCGTCGTGGTCCACCCACACGGACCGGTAGCTCTGCAGCCGGTTCCCGGGAAGCACCACGGCCCCGCTGTCGGCCGGGTTGCCCGCGCGGTCAAAGGGCGAGTCCCAGTCTTCGCCCTGGCTCCACATGCCGCCGGCAAAGACGCCCGTGCCAAACCGCTGCAGCTGTCCCCGCCCGTCGTAGTCGAACCACTTGAAGCCCGTCTGCGCGGCGTTGTAGCGCTGCAGGGGGCGGCCCATGCGGTCGCGAACCCAGTTGCCGCCCAGGGCCGCGTTCACGCTGTCGGGCGTGTAGGTGATGGAGCGCAGGGCGTGCAGCCGGTCGTACTGGCGCGTCATGGTGGTGGTGCCCACCGTGGTGCCCGTGAGCATGCGGTCGGCGTTGTAGGAAAAGACGGCGCCGGCGTTGAAGACCCGGTAGTACGCGTACGGGTCGTACTCGTCGTCGCCGTACAGCCAGTCGCCGCCCACGGAAAAGTGCTGCAGCTGCCCCGACGTGTCGTACGAGTAGTTCACGGACCACAGGTTCAGGCAGTGCTGCTTGCCGTGCTGGTTGGCGCCAAAGAGCACGGAGCAATGCTGCGCGTCGTCCCAGTACCAGTCGCGCCCCCGCTCCGTCTGCACCCGCATCATGGTGCGGCGCGCGCCGGAGTCGTAGCCGTAGGTGCGCTGGTACCGCTGCCCGTTGAGCCAGGTGACGGCCTTGACCGTCTGGCCCGCCTGGTTGAACCAGGTGGTGTCGGTGGCCTCGGCGTTGCTGGCGGCCGTCCACAGCCCCAGCGAGTCGTACGCGAAGGTGGCCGTGAGTCCGTCGGCCGTGCGGGTGACCACCTGCCCCAGCGCGTCGTACGCGTAGGTCACCGGCAGCCCCCGGCGGTCCACGGACCGTACCACGTTCCCCGCTTCGTCGTGGTACATGCGCCGCGTGCCGGGCGCCGGCGTGAGCACCTCGCGCGCCCAGCCCAGGGCGTTGTACCGCGTCTCGTAGACCTGGTTGCCGGGAAGGATCACCCGGTCGGGATACAGGCCGTCGTACCCGTAGCGCACGGTGTCGCCGGCGACCACGTACACGCTGTCGCGGTTGAGGGCGTCGAACCACGCGCTGGCGGTCTGGTTGCCGCCGTTGGTCAGGGTGCGCGGCCGCCCCAGCCCGTCGTAGGTGAACGACACGCGCTGGCCGGCCGTGTCGCCCACCACGGAGTCCGTGTTCATGGCACCCGCGGACGCGTAGTAGACGCGCGTGTAGTGCCCCTGCGGGTCGATCACCTGCGTGACCCGGCCCCGGGTGTCGTAGGTGTAGCGGGTGAGGGTGGACGAGCCCGCCAGCCCCTCCGTCTGCACGAGCCCGCGCGAATCCAGCGCGAGCACCTGCGTAAAGGTGCCGTCCGAGATCTCCCGCACCTGGTTGAAGGCGCCGTATCGGTACCGCAGCGTGCGGCTGGCCGTGGCGTCAAAGACGCTGTCCAGGTTCTGTCCCGTCCACCACCAGTTCATCACCCGGCCCGCGGGGTCGCGGCGGTAGGTCACCTGCCCGTGGGGCGTGTAGTTGATGACCGTTACCCGCCCCCGCGGCTCCGTCACCTGCTCCGGGCCCCACTTCGAGAGCCGGTACGCGGTGCTGAACCCCCGCGCGTCCGTCACCACCAGGTCCGTGCCCAGCACGAGGGGCGCCGGGGACGAGGCCGTGCCCGTCCCCGCCGGGGGAACGACGGCTTCCTCCACGGAGCGGTAGCGCACGGTGGGGCGCACGGTCTGCTCGGTGCCGTTCCGGAGCACGGGGACGCCCGGCATCTGCAGCGAGTCCAGCATGCCCGTGGCGTGGTAGGCCAGCGTCCACACCCCGCCCCGCCGGTCCTGGTGCGTCACCAGGCGGTGCGCGGCGTCGTAGGTGGCGCGCAGGGCAAACCCGTTGCCCGGGTCCACCACCTGGGCCAGGTCGCCGCTCGCGTTCACCGTCACCTGGGTCACGCGGCCGCCCGGATCGGTGATGGTGGCCAGCTTGCCCGCCGTGTTGTAGCCAAACACCAGCCGCTTGCCCACGGGGTCCTGGATGTATCCCAGGCGCCCCGCGGCATCGTACCCGTAGCTGGTGGTGTTGCCCACGCGGTCGCGCACCCACAGCAGCCGTCCCGCCCCGTCGTACTGCTCGCGGGTGCTGTCGGCGAACGAGCGGCGGTACTGCCCGTTGTCGGGGCTCAGGGTCCCGAATTCCCCCTGCGGCGTGGTGTACGGACAGGTGGCGCAGGACTTTTCGTAGAACACCGCCGTCCCGTCGCCGCGGGCCAGGAGAATGCCGTTCTGCTGCACGTACAGCCGGTGCACCCCCGCCACGGTCCACCCGGCGCCGAAGGGGCTCGCGACCTCGTTGAGCACGACGAAGCGCAGGCTGAGCGTGTTCTGGCGAAAGCTCCCCCCGGGGTAGACGGCGTCCACGATGGCGGTGTAGGTGTACGCGCCCGTGGCCAGCGACGAAGCATCGAACTGGGCGCCCAGCACGCGCGAGCTGGTGCCGCCCTGGTAGTGCATCTCCGTCTGGCCGTTGACGAACGTCACGTACGAGTTGTCGGGCCGGCGCAGCCGCAGCACGTACGAGACGGGGACCTGGTTCACGGACACGTCCGTGACGCTCACCTGGACCAGGGCGCGGGGCACCACCTGGGCGCTCGTGTACACGAGGGTGGCCGCGCGGGGGGCGTCCATGCTGTAGTACGCCGGCGTGCTGTACGACGCGCGGCCCGGCACGCTGGCGAACGGCCGGTTGTCGTCGTGGGTGGCCAGCAGGTACAGGTACGGCTGGACGGGGGCGTCGGAGGGGGCGTCCCCCGCGCCGGGGCCGCGGACGGCCGGTCCCCGCGGGGCCGGCGTGGGGTCGGGCGGCGCGGCGGCGGCGCCGGCGCGGGGCGTGGCCAGCAGGGCGAGCCCCGCCAGCGCGACGAGCGCGCTCCTGCGAGTGGATCCGTAAGGCATGAGGGAATTGTGAGGAGGAGAGGTTCCGGGCACGTAGCCCGTCCGGGAGGATTACCCAATCTTCCGTACCGCACGCTAAAACATCCGGTTAAGGCCTGTCAATGCTCATCAACGTGTGTTTTGAAACGTAGATCATCTTATATATTCGCTCTATGTCCCTATAGTATCGATATGTGCACTGCCGGTCGGGGCGTGCCTGGAGGAGGGATGGACCCGGGCGTCGCTTCACACCCCGGCCGGGAGCTCGTCGCCACGCTCTCCTGCACGATGACGGCGTAGTTCTCCAAGACGCGGTGGCGCCGTCCACGTGGGTGCGGTACGCACATCCGGGCGTCATTCGTCCCAGCGATCGTGTTCCATCCGCCACACGGATCGTGCGCGCCGGCGGACCGAAGAATCGCGTCGCGAGTCCGGCACGATCCCGCCCGTGCACGTCCGCCCCGACAGCAACTCGGCGCACGGGTGAGATCATGCCGGATCCGGGTAAACCGTGATTGCCGCGCGCGGGATGGCTCTACCAAAGGATTTCACACGGGGCCTGCGGCCAACGGAGGAAACGGTAACGGATCGAAAGAAAACCGTTGACTCCGTTGGCCGCAGGCCCCGTGTGGGAATGCTGTTTCTTGCTCCCGCTTCAATATCATGCACTCCGGCGGCCAGTTTCTTCGGTCGGCGCGATCCCACACGGGGATGGATCCAGGCCGGCGCCTCGCTCGGGATGACGGCACGGACAGGCGACAGACTCGAGGTCCATCCCGCGGCCGCCGTCAGGATGACGCATCGCGGACGCGGGCCTCTCCGCCTCAGAACACGCGTGCCTCCCAGTACGACTCCACGCTGTCGGGGAGCTTGTCGAGAAAGTTGTACTTGGTGTAGTACTCGATGTTGTCCACCGTGGTCTTGTACGCCGTCCACGCCTGGCCGATGATGCCCGTGGTGTTGGGCATCATCACCGCGATCACCTGGATGCTGCTGTTGGACGTGGCCTGCGACAGCCCCTGCCCGTACGGCATGACGACGGCGATCTTCCACGTGTGCGTGGGGATCACCACCTTTCCCGCCCCCAGCAGCGTCCCCGCGTTGCCCCGCCCGCCGGCGATCACGTAGACCTCCTTGTTCTGGTTCTGCGCCAGGTCCTGCAGGTACGTCTCGAACGCGAGCCACGGGCCCCCGTTCAGGTCGTGCCGCTGGGGCAGGATGTTGGTCATCACGAACGTGGCCTTGTTGTCGTCCGTGGACCAGGTGCGCTCCTCGCTGCGCACCATGTGGCCGCGGTCGTAGCCGCCGTTGGTGTAGTCGCTCGTCGCCACCCGGTAGCAGCCACTGGGCAGCCCCGCGTCGGACGTGAACGTGCTGCTGCGCGCGGCATCGCCAAAGTGCGTCTTGTTCAGGTTCCAGCTCACCCAGTTGGGCCCGCCCTGCGCGCAGTTGTACGACAGGCTGTGCGTGCGGCGGTGGATCACGTAGTCGTTGGACGTGCTCGCGTCGAACGGCGTGCCGAACGCCACGTGGCTGCGGTACAGCGCGGACGGGTACGTGTAGTACGACGGATCGGACGCGGGCACGGCGGTAAGGGTGCCCGCGTCCGGGGCGCACGCCGCCAGCACGACGGGCGCCAGGACAAGGAGCAGGAACGAACGGCGGAACGGCAGACCACGCATGCGGCAGCTCCCGGGTGGGGTGGGATGGAACAGGGGGTTTGGGCAGGACGGGGGAGAACCTATCACGCCGTGTCGGAAAAGGAAGGAGACGTCCGTCACAGCGCTGAAACGGGAAGGGGAGATTGCGGCGAGCGTCGACGCGGAAGGGGCGCGCTTCCGGCCGGGCAGGAGCAGAGGGGGGACCGGCAGGCAAAACGAGGCGGCCGGCCACCCGGGGCGGGGTGGCCGGCCGTGTTCTCGGCGTGGAAGCGCGCGCTCAGGTCGTCGCTTCGCTCCCCGGGCGGCAGTCCAGGGTGGCATTGCGCTGCACCGTCACGGCGTACTGCCCGTTCTCGGCGATGCGGATGGCGATCTCGCCGTGCACGCTCGTGCAGTACGTCTCCGTCTGCGGCAGGCCCAGGATGGCGTTCAGCGCGTTCTGCCGCGGGTGGCTGCGGCCGTTGGCGCTGATGACGGCAAGGCGCGGCGCCGTGTGCGCCAGCCACGCCGACGCCCCGCGGAACCCGTCGTCGAACACGGCGTTGTTGGCCCCGTGGTGCCCCACCTTGAGCGCCGTCACGTTCCCCGTGAGCGCGGCAAAGCCGGTGCGCCAGCGCGCGTTGGCCTCCATCTCGCCGTCGCCCGTGAAGAACATGCGGAACGAGCCGCGCGTGAGCGACGTCCCCAGCGAGCCCTCGTTGAGCTCGTCGCCGCTGGCGTTGGCGTTGCCCAGGTAGGTGGGCAGGGGCGGGATCACGGAAAGGGTGCCCCCGCCGAAGCCGAACGGCAGCGCCGTCACCGCCGCGGGCACGACGACGGAGTCCGCCCGCGCGCCGGCCGCCGAGAGCACCGTCTGGTACCCGCCGATGTTGGCGCGCTGCTGGCCGTTGTAGACGAACCAGCCCGTGGGGATGGCGTTCAGCACGGGGGCCAGCCCCGCGTAGTGGTCGGCATGGGCGTGCGTGAGCTCCACGAAGTCCAGCCGGGTCACGCCCAGGTCCCGCAGCCGCTGCAGCACGTAGCCGGGGTTGGACGCGTCTACGCCCTGGGGACCGGCGTCGATGAGCCCGTGGCGCAGGCCGCTCCCCGTGCTGTCCGTGAGCAGGATGGCGTCGCCCCCGCCGCCGGACTCGTTGTCGCCCAGGTCCAGCAGGCGCACGATGAGCACGCGGCTCCCCGCGAACGTCAGCGTGAAGGGCACGCTGGCCGTGGAGGTGGCCGTGCCGTTGCGCGCGGCAACCTGCAGCGTATAGCTGCCCGGGCTCGTCACGGTGCCGCCCGTGAACGACGCGCCGTTGAGGGTGGCCGAGTACGAGCCCCGGTCCACCGAGATGCCGATGGAGACGGAGCCCGTGTAGCTGCCCCCCGCCGTCACCCCCGTGACGGTGATGACGGGCGCGGCGGATTCGGGCGGACCGGACGGCGACCCGTCGCAGGCGGCAACGGCAAGGAGCGCCAGGACGGCGGCGAGCGGACGTAGCAGCATCGGAATTCTGAATACAGGTGCAACGGAGTTTGGCCGTAAGTCTAACCAATCCAGGGGGTTCCACACCAGATTCGGCACCGTTGGCGCCGTCGAACGTCTTCCCCGTAACGAATCCGCGGCGAAACGCCGTCCACGCCTTGACACGCGGACGCCGCTCCCCTACCGTCCGCGCGCCGCGTGTGCGCACGCGGCGCACCATCCGGTAACCCATCTCCCAGGACACGAATGATTCGCATTCGATTCGGGTCCGTTGGATTGGCCCTGGCCGCCGCGCTGTTCGCGGCGGCCTGCAGCGAATCCACCGGCCCGGACGGCGCGCCCACGGACCTCACCGTACGGGTGTACGTTGACGCGGACGGCTCGGGAACTTTCAACGCGGGCGACGCCCCCGTCGCCGGCGCCACCGTGACGGCGGCCGGCGAGGACGGCACGGGCGCCACGGCCACCACGGACGCCCAGGGCGCGGCCACGCTGACGGGCCTGGAGCCCGGCACGTACGCCCTGTCGCTGGGCGGCAACGCCCCCGCGGGCGCCGTGCTCACCACGGCCAGCGAGCCGCTGTTCACGGCCACGGCGCAGGGCGGCGCGGCCACGGCCGAGTTCCGCTACGCGTACTTTCCCGGCAGCGTGGGCGGCGTGCTGTACCGCGACGACAACGCCAGCGGCCAGTTCGAGGCCGGCGCCGACCAGCCGGCGGCCGCCGTGGTCGTGAACCTGTACGCGGGCGGCGCCGCCACGGGCACCCCCCTGGCCACCGTGGCCACGGACGCCGGCGGCACCTGGTCGTTCTCGGGCCTGCGCCCGGGCCAGTACACGGTGGAGGTCGTTCCCCCCCAGGGCGTGACCATCGTGGACGGCAACGCCCGCCAGGTGAACGTCCCCGCGGCCGGCCCCGCCACCGTGAACATCCGCTTCACGGGCAGCCTGCGCATTCCCGTGGCCCAGGCGCGCACCCGCGCCGCCAACAGCAGCGTGACCGTGGAGGCCATCGTCACGGCCGGCCGCGGCCAGCTGGGCGCCCGCAACTTCTACGTGCAGGACGCCACGGGCGGCATCCAGGTCTTCCTGCCCTCCACCAGCACCGTGGCCGTGTCGCCGGGCGACAGCGTGCGCGTGTCGGGCACCATCGGCCTCTTCAACGGCGCCGTGCAGATCCAGGGCACCGTGGCCGTGGAGGTCCTGGGCACCGGCACCCTTCCCGCCGTGCGCAGCGTGAACGGCCCGGAGGTCATGGAGCGCACCTACGAGGGCCAGCTCGTGCGCGTGGACAGCCTGGAGGTCACCTCCGTGCCCGCCAGCGGCACCAGCGGCAACATCGGCGTGCGCACCCCGCAGGGGAACACGTTCCAGCTGCGCCTGGAGAGCACGGCCAACGTGCCGCTAAGCACCTTTGCCGTGGGCTCCGTCTACACGGTCACGGGCGTGCTGGACGTGTTCGTGAGCGGCACCACCACCACGCCGCAGCTCAAGCCCCGCGGCACCTTCGACGTGGCCCGCACCTCGCCGCCCTCCGTGGCGGGCGCGCGCCTGCTGCCCGCGGGCAGCGTCACGACGGTCACGGGCGTGCTCACCACCAACGTGGGCGCCTTCAGCGTGAGCGGCTCCGGCGCCGCGCAGGTGGGCAACTTCTACATCCAGGACGCCACGGGCGGCATCCAGGTGTTCGGCGGGCTCGTGTCCGCCGGGTTCGCGCCGGGCGACAGCGTGCGCGTGACGGGCACCGTGGGCCTCTTCAACGGCGAGGTGCAGATCAGCACGCCCCTCACGGTGGAGGCCCTGGGCACGGGGACGCTGCCGGCGCCCCGCGTGGTGACGGGCCGGGTGCTCACCTCGCGCGCGTACGAGGGACAGCTGGCGCGCATCGACGACGTGGTGATCACGGCCGTGGCCGCGCAGAGCTCCGCCACCAGCAGCTTCAACGTCACGGCCCGCGCCCCCGACGGCACGGTGTTCACCATCCGCGCCGAGGGCCGCACCAACGTGGACGCCCCCGCGTTCACCGTGGGGCAGACCTACGACATCGTGGGCATCCTGTCCGTGTTCGGCGGCGTGGGGCAGATCAAGCCGCGCAGCACCGCCGACGTGACCGCCGGCTGACCCGCTAACTGAGAGAATGATGAAGCTGAGACACTTCGGGGGGTGGGCGCCGGCGGCGCTGCTCGCGGCGGCCGTGCTGGCCGGCTGCGAGCCCGACACGGCCCCGCCCTTCACGATCGAGGAGACGGGCTCCATCGAGGGCCTGCTGTACTACGACGCCGACGAGGACGCCCTCTTCGACCCCAGTGACGGCGACCGCGCGCTTTCGGGCGTGGAGGTGCGGTTCACCGTCCGCGGCGACACGGCGCAGATCTACAAGACGGTCACCAGCGACGCCCAGGGGCGCTTCGAGGTGACGGGGCTGCCGGCGGGCACGCACAGCGCCTACATCCGCGCGGCGTCGCTGCCCGCGGGCGTGGTGCTGTGCACCAACCCCCTGGACGTGACGGTGGAGCCGGGCGTGACCCGCTTCTTCCGGCTGCAGACCCGCGGCGGCTGCCTGGTGCTCATCTCCGTGGCCGAGGGCATCGGCAGCGGCAACGCGGTGGTGCGCGGCATCGTGACGTCGGCGCCCAACATGCTGCGCTCGGGCGGCGACTACACCTACATCCAGGACGCGTCGGGCGGCATCCGCGTCTTCGGCAGCTCGCTGGCCACGCAGGGCATCGAGGTGGGCGACCGCCTGGAGGTCTCCGGCGTGATCGCCGTCTTCAGCGGCGACTTCCAGCTGAGCCAGCCCGTCGTCCGCAGCATCACCAAGGCCTTTGGCACGGTGACGCCGGCCAACGTGACCACGGCGCAGATCGCCGCGGCGGGGCCCAACGAGAAGGACCCCCTGCAGGGCACGCTGGTCAAGGTGAGCAAGGCCAAGTTCACGGACGTCTTTGGCGCGGGCGGCATCAACAACCGCAACGCCATCATCAACGACGGCACGGGCGCCACGCAGATCCGCTTCGAGACGGGGCTGTACAGCGACGCGGCGGCCCTGCCGGCGGCGTACCCGGTGGGCCCCAAGTGCTACGACATCACCGGCGTGGTGGGCAACTTCAACGATGCCGGGCAGATCTTCCCGCGCACGCGGGCGGACGTGGTTGAAGTCCCCTGCAGCTAACCGACACGGCGAAACTTTCGAGATGAAGAGCATCCTGAGAACGTGGGCCGGTGCGCTGCGCGCGGCCGTCTGCGCGGCGGCCGTGGCCGTCGGCGCGACGGCGGCGCCGCTGGCGGCCCAGACCACCACCGGCGAGATCCGAGGCGTGGTGTCGGACGACGAGGGCGCGCCCCTCGCCGGCGCGTCGGTCACGGCGCGCAACGCGGGGACGGGGCTGCAGCGCGCGGCCACGACGGGCGCCGACGGCGCGTACGTCATCCGCCTGCTTCCCCCGGGCACCTACACGGTGACGGCGGCGCAGATCGGCCGCAGCACGGGCACGCGCAGCGTGGCCGTGGCCGTGGGCGGCTCGGCCGTGGTGAACCTGCAGCTGGGGACGGCCACGCTGGCCCTGGAGGCGGTGACGGTCACGGCCACGGGCGCCGAGCAGGCGGCCGAGGGCGGCGTGACGCAGCTGGTGACCGAGCAGCAGATCCAGGAGCTGCCGGTGCTGGGCCGCGACTTTACCGACTTCATCAACCTGTCGGGGCTGGTGGCGCCGGACCCGGGCGCCACGACGGGCGGCCAGTTCAGCATCGCGGGCCAGCGCGCGTCGCAGACGAGCATCCAGATCGACGGCGTGGACGCGAACAACGCCTTCTTCGGCGAGAACCGGGGCGGGTCGCGCATTCCGTTCGCCTTCTCGCTGGAGAGCATCCGCGAGTTCCAGATCATCACCAACGGCTTCGACGTGGAGTACGGCAGCTACTCCGGCGGCATCGTGAACGTGGTGACGCGGGGCGGCACGAACGAGTGGCGGGGCACGGCGTACGCCAACTACCGCTCCGACGCCCTCACGGGGCGCAACTTCGAGGAGACGGAGCCCCTGGACGACTACCGCGTCACGCAGTACGCGGCCAGCCTGTCGGGCCCCATCCAGCGTGACAAGCTGTTCTTCCTGGTGTCGCTGGACGGACAGCGCCGCCGCGAGCCGCAGCTGCCCATCACCCTGAGCCGGTACGCGCCGGGCGGAGCGTCGGAGAACCCCGTGCTCTTCGAGCAGGTGCAGCGCTACTTCGAGGTGCTGGAGGACCGCTACGGCATCGAGAACGCGGGCTCGGGATACCAGTCGTTCTCCACCTCCAACGACGTGCTGACGCTGTTTGGCCGCCTGGACTGGAACATCAACGACAACCACCGGCTCACGCTGCGGCACAACTACAGCAACTACGACAACCTCAACGAGTTCGACGCCAACTTCGACTTCATCTACGGCCAGTCGCGCGCCGAGGCGTACGAGGGGTGGAGCAACTCCACCGTGGGCGAGCTGCAGTCCATCCTGGGGTCCAACACCTTCAACACCCTGCGCTTCCAGTACTCGGACGAGAAGCGGCCGCGCCAGGGCAACGACGTGCGCCCCTCGCTCATCGTGAACCTGAGCGGCGGGCAGCGCATCGGGTACGGCGGCACCTTCGTCTCCTTCTTCAACAACCTGGAGGAGAGCAAGTACCAGCTCATCAACAACCTCACCCACACCACGGGCGCGCACACCTTCAAGGTGGGCGGCAACCTGATGTGGACGCACATCTTCAACCGCTTCATCAGCAACGGCGCGGGCGAGTACACCTTCGACAACCTGGACGCCTTCGCGGCGGGCCAGCCGTCGTCGTACACGCGCTTCATCCGCCAGGGCGGCGGCGTGCCGGTGTCGGAGTTCGACGTGGCGGAGTGGTCGCTGTACGCGCAGGACGAGTGGGCGTTCAGCCCCAAGCTCACGCTCACGGCGGGCGTGCGCTACGACCAGCAGTCGTTCCGCAACGCGCCCGAGCAGGTGATCGGCGCCGAGCAGGCGTTCAACGTGGAGTCGGGCATCGCGCCCACGGACAACAACAACGTGAGCCCGCGCCTGTCGCTGGCCTACGACCTGAACGCGGACGGCCGCTCGGTGTTCCGCGCGGGCGCCGGCTACTTCTACGGCCGCGTGCCCTACGTGCTGGGCGGCAACGTGGCGGGCAGCGTGCGTCCCACGGTGCAGATCGTCTGCCGCGGCGACCTGGGCGACCCCGACGCGCCCCCCAGCCCCGTGAACTACCCCGAGTGGTCGCCGGGCGGCGGCGACAACCCCGAGCAGTGCGCCGAGGCCACGTCCACGACGGGGCTGCCCACCTACACCTTCTGGCAGCCGGACTTCGAGTTCCCGGAGACCTTCAAGGGCAACGTGGGCTTCGAGCAGGCCATCGGCCGGGGCACCAGCGTGTCGGCGGACCTGATCTACACGCGCAGCTACAAGCTGTACACGGTGCGCAACCTGAACCTGCGCCCCACGCAGTTCGCGCTGGCCAGCGAGGGTGGCCGTCAGATCTTCCAGCCGGAGGCCATCTTTGACCCCACGGCGTCGGACGCCACGGCCAACAGCGTGCGTTCGCGCAACAACCTGGAGTACTCGGACATCTACGTGAACTACAACGACGGCCGGTCCGAGGGCCTCACGGCGACGTTCAACCTGAACCACCGGTTCAGCGACGTCACCACCCTGGGCGCGTCGTACACGTGGACCCGCGCGTACGACAACTCGTCGTACTCGTGCTGCACGGCCAGCTCGGGCTACCAGGACCCGGACGTGGGCATCTACGGCCCCAACGACGTGGGCGGCATCGGCGACGAGGACAAGGCCTGGGGCCCCAGCTACTTCGCCCGCCGGCACACGTTCGTGTTCAACGGCGCCACGCGGCTGCCGCTGGGCATCCAGGTGTCGGGCATCTGGCGCATCCAGAGCGGCCGTCCCTGGACGCCGGAGGTGAGCGGCGACCTGAACGGCGACGGCGTGCGCTTCAACGACCGTCCGTTCATCTACGCGCCCGAGGACCTGCCCCTGTCGGTGACGGGCGTGGCCGCCGACTCCATGCGCGCGCTGTACAGCCAGCTGCTCAACGACAACGACTGCCTGGGCGACGCGGTGGGCCAGGTGATCGACCGCAACACCTGCCGGTTCCCGTGGAGCAACCAGCTGGACCTGCGCCTGAGCAAGAGCTTCAACACCACGCGCGGGCAGCGTGCGGAGCTCCAGGTGGACATGTTCAACGTGCTCAACGGCCTGAACAGCGAGTGGGGCCGCATCACGGGCGTGTTCGGCGCCAACCGCAACATCCTGGTGCCGGTGCGCTACGACGCCAACACGGACCAGATCCTGTACCGCGTGCCGGATACGTTCGGCCGCGAGGAGGCGCTGGGGGCCAACCTGCTGCTGCAGTTCCAGACGCAGGTGGGCATCAAGTACTACTTCTGATCCGCGGATCGGCGGTCGGATGACGGACGGGCCGCTTCCCCTCGGGGAGGCGGCCCGTCTCGCGTTCTCAACGACTGAAAAGAATCCTCACGCAGAGGGAGCAGGGGCAGCAGAGTACTTCACCGCGCGATGAAGTACTCTGCTGCCTCTGCTCCCTCTGCGTGAGAATGCAGTTATCTGTTTTGGGGAGCACAACGAAAAGGCGGGCCGGTCAGTGCGACGGGCCCGCCTTCAATCCATCAGCGCCAGGTGACGCTCGTGGCCATGATCCGGCGCATGATGCGCGTGGCCGTCCTCCTCCGCGTGCCGGGTAAGGGCCGCCAGCACCTCTTCGCCGTAGAACATGGCGATGTACTTGGCCTGCACGCTCGTCACCCGCCGCACGGCCCACACCAGCTCCACGTAGTTGGGCTCCGCCGGCTTGTGCATCAGGTGCATCCCGATCTCCTCGGGAAGGTGGCTGGCCTTGCGGTTGTTGCACGGCGAACAGGCCGTGGCCACGTTGTCCCACGAGTTCTCGCCCCCGCGCGAAAGCGGCATCACGTGGTCGCGCGTCAGGAACTCGCGGCCCCGCAGCTGGCTCTTGTGCCGGCCGCAGTACTGGCAGCGGTAACTGTCACGCGCGAACAGGAACGTGTTGGTCACCTGCCGGCGAAACCTGCGCGGCACGTGGACGAACCGCTTGAGCCGGATGACCAGGGGCGCCGCCACCCGCTCCTTGGCGGAGCGAAAGACGCGCGCGTGGTCCGCCTCCAGCACCTCCGCCTTGCGTTCGAACACCAGGCGCAGGGCCCGCTCCACCGGCAGGATGGTGAGCGGTTCGTACGATGCGTTGAGCGCCAGACACCCCATGTGCTGCCTCGTCTCCTGGTTCGCGCTGTGAGCGTGTACCCGTTCTTGCTTTGCGGCTCCGGCTTGGCTGTGAGTGGTT
>NZ_DASURI010000068.1:0-22552 GCF_036280135.1 Longimicrobium sp. | reverse complement strand
GCCTCTCGCTGGGGCAGTCCGCGAAGGCGGACTTCGCGACTTTCCAGCGGCGAATTCATTCGCTCCTGGTCCTCGCGGGGCTACCTGAGCTGTTGATGACGATCAAAGCTGAAAGCCGTTGTTGTTGAGTGGGATCGACCTTTTCCACGGGGAGGATGGGATGAAACGAGGGTTCAACATCCAGGGTGCGATTGCGGTCGGTGTACGCACCCGATCGCCTTACTTCGGATCAGGAAATCAGCTCATGGCGCTGACGGCACGATTTGCTGCGCTTCGGCTGAATGACATCCGCGGCGAAAGGACGGCCGCATGATGAGCGAGATCCACGTGCAGACAGCCGACGCTCCCGCGCGGCTCGTCATCAGCCGGCAGACGCGCACGGCGCTGGGTGTCGCGGGCGCAGCCCTGGGCCTGGGCATCCTGGGCGACGCGCTGCTGCGTACCGGCCCCTGGGGGCTGAACCTGGCCCTGTGGACAGCCGCGCTCGTGGGCACCATCGCCCTGCTGCAGCGCTGGACAGAAGCGGACGACGCGGCGGTGGGCTGGATCCCGCTGGCGCTGGGCGCCGCCGCGCTGATGGCGTGGCGCGACTCGGCCACGCTCAAGGCGCTGGACGGGATCGCGCTGGGCGTGATCGTGGGCCTGGCGATGCTGCACGCGCGCGGCGGACAGGTGCGCAAGGCCGGGCTGGCGCACCACCTGGCCGGCGTGGCCGCCTCAGCCGGCGACGCGGCCGTGGGCGCGGCCAACCTGCTGTTTCGCGACGTGCGCTGGGCAGAGCTGCGGTCCGACGGCATGGCGCGCAACGGCGTGGCGGTCGTGCGCGGCGGCGCCATCGCCGTGCCGCTGCTGGTGCTGTTCGGCAGCCTGCTGGCGGCGGCGGACGCGAAGTTCGAGCGGCTGCTGGGCGGCGCCTTTGCCTTCGACGGGCCGCGGCTGCTGGGGCACGTGAGCCTGGCGCTGCTGGTGGCGTGGATCTGCGGCGGCATCCTGCGCACCATGACGGTGGGCAGCGACGCGCCGGGTCCCATCCTCACGCGTCCGGCGGCGCTGTCGCTTGGCATCGTGGAGACGGGGATGATCCTGGGGCTGCTGGACCTGCTGTTCGCCGCGTTCGTGGCCGTGCAGCTGCCCTACTTCTTCGGGTCCGCCGACGTGGTCCAGGGGCCGGGGAGCACGTCGTTCAGCGAGTACGCGCGGCGCGGTTTCTTCGAGCTGGTGACGGTCGCCGGGCTGGTGCTGCCCCTGCTGCTGATCGCCGACTGGCTGGTGCGCAAGGAAAACCGCGTGCACGCGCGGATCTTTCGCTGGCTGGCGGGCGCGCAGGTGGCGCTGCTGTTCGTCATCATGGCCAGCGGGCTGCACCGCATGCGGCTGTACCAGGGCGCGTACGGCTTCACGGAGCTGCGCCTGTACACCACGGCGTTCATGCTGTGGCTGGGCGTGGTCTTCGGCTGGTTCGCGTGGACGGTGCTGCGCGGCCACCGCGAGCGCTTTGCCTGGGGCGCGCTGACGACGGCGTTCGAGGCCATCGTCATCCTGCACGTCGTCAATCCGGACGCCATGATCGTCCGCGCCAACGCCGCCCGCCCGGACGCGGCCCTGCGCTTCGACGCCGTCTACGCCGCGTCGCTCAGCGCCGACGCCGTGCCGCCCCTGCTGGCCGCCCTGCCCAACGTGCGCCCCGAGCTGCGCTGCGTCGCGGCCAACCGCCTGCTGGCGCGCTGGCAGGCGCCGGAAGACTGGCGCAGCTGGAGCCTGTCGCGCGGCCGCGCCCGGTCTAGGGTCGGCACGCGCGAGGCGGCGCTGCGGAGGATGGACGCCTGCGCCACGACGCCGGTTGCCGCATCCGCTCCCGCCGCGCCGGCGGTGTCGGCCGCGCCTGCTCCCGGTTCGAGTGCATCATCCACCGTGACGCCGCCTGCCGTGTCCTCGCTGAATGCCTCGGAACCGGCGGCGCCCGCGCAGCCGGCCGCGTCGGCACAGCCGGGGAGGCGGCCGTGAGCACGCGCGAGCGCGAGGCGTGGGAGGCCATCGTGGCGCCTCCGCCGTCCACGTCCGTGGCCCTGGTGCCGCTGCGGGCGGACCGCGAGCCCGTTCATCCACCGCCGCCTTCGTCCGATTCGCCGCCGAACGCGCACCGCTACTTCTACGCGATGGGATACGCGGCCCTGGGAATGATCCTCCTGGGTACGTTCTTCGAGCCGCGCATCGGCGGGGGCGCCGCGGCCGGATTGTTCATGCCGGCGATGATGATGCTGGGGATCGGGGGGCTGGGCGTGCTCATCCACGTGCTTTACAAGCCGTCGCTCGCCAAGCTGCGCAAGGGACTGGGCGCCGTCGCGGCCCTGGTGCTCACGCTGGTCGCGACCGTCCCCGTGTCGCGCGTGGGCCGCGAGGTGCACGCATCCGCCCGCGTCGCACGCCTGCAGCCACTCGCGGACGACCTGGTCCGCGACGGGCGCATCCACCGGATCGCCGTTTCATCGGGCGAGTGGGTGGCGTTGAACGACTTTGAAGGAAACCTGAAGAGCAGCTCCATCGCTTCGTCGAACGCCGCCGCCGGGCCGTCGAGGACGTTGTACGAGGTGCTGCGGCGCGACGGCATCTCGCGGCTGGAGCTGGTGCGGCTGATGAACCGGCTGCGTGCGGCGGGCGTCTCGGAGGTGGGGATCAGCGCGTCAGCCGTGACCCTCTGGACCGAGACGGGGGCGGATCTGCTGTACGTTCGCCCGGGGCAGGCGCTGGCGTCCGCCGCGCTCCCGGAACGGAGGCATACGCAGCCCCTTGGCGGCGGATGGTACCTGCTGGTGCGCCGCGGATGGTTGGACTGAGCTGGATCGGCCCCCACGCCGTTTGTGGGGAAAGGGTTGGGGATGGGGGCGCTCCGCTGCCGGCGCGCTTCAACCGTATCGCACGATCTTCGATTGGACGGACCGTGCGCGATGGCGGAGGCCGGGCACGGGAGAGGAGATCCTTCGGTCGGCGCCAGGGATCACGACCAGGGAGGGATCGAGCGGCGCCTCCCTCAGGAAATCAAAGGCGAGAGCAGGTGAAACGCAGAAGGGGCGCCCCGCGGGAGGGCACCCCTTTCGTACGTCGTCCATTCGCCGTCAGCGTGTCAGAAGCGCCAGGACAGGCCGGCGCGCAGCACCAGGATGTTCGCGGAGTTGGAGTCGTAGTTGATCGTCACCGGCTCCTCGAACAGGCTGCCCAGCAGCACCTCGTCCCGCAGGCGGACGTCGTCCTGGTTCCAGAACGTGATGTAGTCCTCCAAGCCGAACGAGAGCGCCAGGCCCCGGCTGCCGACGTTGCTGACGGCATCCACGGCCAGGTTGAGGCCAAAGTGCGAGCTGCTGCCGTTCACGTCGTCGTTGTCCAGCCCCTGGATCTCCGGGTAGTCCGTCACCACCAGGGCCGGCGCCACGGTCACGTACGCCGCCGGGTGAAAGCGGCGGTTGTCGGGGATGGGGTCCGGCAGGCGGTACTGCAGGCCGGCCTTGACGAACCACATCTCCGGGCCGTCGGCCAGGAACGTGGAGGTGGTGGTCGTCGTGGTGCCCGTGGTGACGGTGATCTCGTCCTCGTCCGCGGCGCTGTACGTGGCGCCGGCCACCAGGTTGAGCGGCCCCGTGATGCGGAACTCGGCATTCAGGCCCACGGCCACGCCGCCGCCCCGGTCCTCGTCCAGCTGGTACTGCGTGCCGCTCTCGGTGATCGCGAAATATTCGCCGGAGCCGTAGGGCGAGCGCAGGCCCACCCACGGGGTGATGGCAAAGCGGGTGTAGGGGACCAGGTCAGCCGGGGGCTGGTTGGCAAAGCCCCCGTTGTTCTGTGCGGAAGCAGCGGCCGGAAGCGCGAGCACGCCGGCCAGGGCGAGCACACCGAATCGCATCGGTTTCCTCCAGGAGGTGTCGAAGAGGCGGAAGGCGTCTTCGGAGGGAGATGTCGGGTGATTGCACGGCAACATAGCGCGCAACCGGCCGTTGCGGAATAGTTTCGCCCGTTGACGAGGCTGGATTCCGCCCCGTCACGCCTCGCGAATGCCATCTGCGACGATGCGCGGAATCAGATGATGTGTGCCGACGAACATCAACTGCATTCTCACGCAGAGGGAGCAGAGGCAGCAGAGTACCCCAGCCCGTGCGCACACCGGATCCTGGCCCGGAGACGCGGAGATACTGGCTTCGATGATTCGTCTCAGCCGATGGCGGATTCGCGCAGGCGGCGCAGCATCTCGTCCGTGACGGTCGTGGGCTGGGGGGAGATGCGGGACGGGTCCCAGCGCGGGACGAGCGCCGCCGCCGACAGCGCCTCGCCGGGCTCCGCCAGGCCGCACGTGGCCGCCAGCCAGCCCACCACGCGCTCCGGCGCCGCGCCCGCCGCGCGCAGCTCGCCCAGCGAGACGGCGCCGTGGCGCTTGGCCAGCCGCTCGCCGTCCGGCCCCAGCATCAGCGGCACGTGCAGAAAGGACGGGATGGGCAGCTCCAGCGCGCGGTACAGCAGGATCTGCCGCGCGGTGGACGACAGCAGGTCCGCGCCGCGCAGCACGTGGGTGATGCCCATGGCCGCATCGTCCACCACCGCGGCGATCTGGTACGCCGCCACGCCGTCCTTGCGCCGCACCACGAAGTCGCCCTCCGCCGACGGGTCGAAGCACTGCTGCCCCATCACCCCGTCGTCGAAGCACACCAAGTCCGCGTCCGCCCGCGCGCGCAGGGCAAAGTAGCCGCGCCCGTGCGCCGTGAGCGACGGGACGGACGGGTCCACGCGGCGCTCGCGGCAGGTGCCGGGGTAGCGCGGGCCCTCCTCACCCACGTGCGGCGCGCTGGCCGCCTGCGCGATGTCGCGGCGCGAGCAGGTGCACTCAAAGAGCAGCCCGCGCTCCGCCACGCGCCGAAGGGCGATCTCGTAGAGGCCCTGCCGCTCGGACTGGACGTAGGGCGCGAACGGGCCGCCCACGTCGGGCCCCTCGTCCCAGTCCAGCCCCAGCCAGCGCAGCTCGTCCAGCTGCGTCTGCATGAAGCCGGGGCGAACGCGTCCAAAGTCCAGGTCTTCCACGCGCATGACGAACGCGCCGCCCGCCGCGCGCGCCTGGAGCCACGCGAGCAGGGCCGTGCGCGCGTTGCCGATGTGCAGCGCGCCGGTGGGGCTGGGGGCGAAGCGTCCGCGAATCATGCGGGGAAGGTGGGGACGAGTGCGAAAGTGCGAAAGTGGTTCCGTCGTGGAGGATGGATCGTGCGCGGGCTGAGCGCCCCCATCCCCGACCCTTCCCCCATAAACGGCATGGGGGAAGGGAGAACCCAGTCTTTGCACGAACCCGCCTCCGCGCACGGACTCACCCTCTCGCCACCCCTCCCCCGAAGTTGGGGGAGGGGTCGACCGACGTTGCGAGGAACGAGCAAAAGGAGGTCGGGGGAGAGGGCCCCCGTCGCGCAGCGACGGGCCATTCGATCCTCGCGCAATCGTGCTGTCCGCCTGTGGATGCGCGTGGCGCGGAGTGTGCAAAATGGAAGTCGTGAAGCCATGGATGTTTACGGAGATTTCACTCCTTCCGGAGGATCGCATGTCCCGCAAGCGCGAGCTCATCGAGCCCAACCCGGGCGACAAGCGGTACATTCGCCGCGACGAGAACGGCCGCTTTACCGACGACCAGGTGGACGTGGGCCGCTCCCTGGCCGCCGACCGCCGCCAGCACGCCAAGACCAAGGCCAAGCCCGGCCACGGCGACGAAGGCGATCGCTGAACCGGACCGCATCGACACGGAGCGGAGCATGGAGCAGAGTACCCCGGTCCCGGCGCGGACTGGGGTACTCTGCTGCCTCTGCTCCCTCTGCGTGAGAATGCAGTTGTCGTTTGTCGTCTGATCCGCCGAACGCGCGTTCGAAAATTGCGGGCGGAGCGTTGACACTGGCGCGCGGCGCGGGTTAGCTTGCCCCATCGGCAAACCCGCGCGCCGCCTGCGTTTCCGCGCGAAAATCAGCACGCGCGCATCACCCCCGGCCCCCGCCCATGAAGGACCTGCTCACCCTCCGCGTCAACGGCGACACGCACGAAGTGGCGGTCCCCACCCACTGGACGCTGCTGGAGGCCCTGCGCTACGGCGTGCAGCTCACCGGCAGCAAGCAGGGGTGCGACAAGGGCGACTGCGGCGCCTGCACCGTGTGGCTGGACGGCGTGCCCACGCTCTCCTGCATCACCCCCGTGTACGAGGCGGTGGACCGGGAGGTGCGCACGGTGGAGGGGCTCGCGGGGCTGCGGACGGGGCCCGGCGTGCCGCACCCCCTGCAGGACGCGTTCGACGTGTGCGGCGCGGCCCAGTGCGGATTCTGCACGCCGGGGATCCTGATGAGCGCGGCGGCCCTGCTGGAGGAGAACGCGGCCCCCACCCGCGACGAGATCAAGGAAGCCCTCAGCGGAAACCTGTGCCGCTGCACGGGATACACCAAGATCCTGGACGCCGTGGAGATGGCCGCCGGGCGCATGCGCACGACCGAGGAGGTGCCGGCATGAGCGCGGAACGGCAGGAGTTCGAGAGCGCCCGCGGCGGCGTTCCCCTCGACGAGCCCGAGGTGGCCGAGCGCGGCACGCCCGTCGTGGACCACGCGCCGTCGCACGCCGGCGAGCCCGTGAAGCTGTACGGTGACCGGGACGAGAAGGCGAAGCCGCTCAACGTCCTCGGCACCCGCCAGCGCAAGACGGACGGGTTGGAGAAGTCCACGGGCCGCGCCCGCTACACGGACGACCTCGTCCTGCCGGGAATGCTGCACGGCAAGATCCTGCGCTCGCCCCATCCGCACGCCCGCATCGTCTCCATCGACACCTCCGCGGCCGAAGCCCTGCCCGGCGTCCACGGCGTGGTCACGGGCGCGGAGATGCCCACGCCGTTCGGCATCATCGTCTGGACGCCGGACGAGAACGCGCTGGCCACCGACAAGGCGCGCTACATCGGCGACGCCGTGGCGGCCGTCGCGGCGGTGGACGAGGACACGGCCAACCGGGCCCTGGACCTCATCCACGTGGAGTACGAGGTGCTGGAGGCCCTCCTCGATCCCTTCGAGGCCGTCCGCCGCACCGACGTGCAGATCCACGAGGCCAGGAAGGAAGGCCACAACGGCAACATCTCCAAGATCGTCAAGCTGGACTTTGGCGAGGTGGAGCGCGGGCTGCGCGAGTCGGACGTCGTCATCGAGGGCGAGTACTACTTCGAAGGCACCACGCACGTGCCCATCGAGCCGCACTGCGCCATCGGGCAATGGGAGGCGGGCGGCGCGCCGGGGGGGCGGCTCACCGTCTGGTCGTCCACGCAGGTGCCGCACTACCTGCACCGCGAGCTGGCCAAGGTGCTGGAGCTGGATCCGGCCAAGGTGCGCGTCGTCCAGCCGCACGTGGGCGGCGGGTTCGGGGGCAAGAGCGAGCCGTTCGACCTGGAGTTCTGCGTCGCCAAGCTGGCGATGAAGACGGGGCGGCCCGTGAAGATCCTCTACACCCGCGAGGAGGTCTTCTACGCCCACCGCGGGCGCCACCCGTTCCACATGCAGTACAAGGTGGGCGCCACGGCCGACGGCAAGCTCAAGGCGGTGGACGCGAGGACGCTGCTGGACGGCGGCGCGTACTCGTCGTTCGGCTTGGTGACGACGTACTACAGTGGACAGCTGCTGGCGGCGCCGTACGAGATCCCGGCGTACCGCTTCAACTCCACGCGCGTCTTTACCAACAAGCCGGCGTGCGGGCCCAAGCGCGGCCACGGCAGCGTGCAGCCGCGCTTTGCCTTCGAGGTCACGCTCGACAAGCTGGCCGAGCGGCTGAGCCTGGACCCCATCGAGCTGCGGCGCCGCAACTTCATGGGCAGCTTTCGGCGCACCGTCAACGAGCTGCGCGTGACGAGCAACGGCTTCATGGAGTGCCTGGATTCCGTGGAGCGCGCCAGCGGATGGAAGGAGCGCCGCGGCAAGCTGGGCTACGGCCGCGGGCTGGGCGTGGCGGGCTCGTGCTACATCAGCGGGACCAACTATCCCATCTACCCCAACCGGATGCCGCAGTCCGCCGTGCAGCTGCAGGTGGACCGCAGCGGGCGCGTCGCCGTCTTCAGCGGCGCGTCCGACATCGGCCAGGGGTCCACCTCACTCGTGGCGTACATCGTCTGCGAGGAGCTGGGGGTGCCGCTGGACTACGTGCGCGTGCTGCCGTCGGACACGGACTTCACGCCGGTGGACCTGGGCAGCTACTCGTCGCGCGTGACGTTCATGCTGGGCAACGCCTGCGTGGACGCGGCCCGCAAGCTCAAGGCGATGGTGCAGGATGCCGTGGGCGCGGAGTGGGGCATCCCGCCGCAGCGCGTGCTCCTGGCCGGCGGGCGGGCCATGGACGGGCAGGATACCGGCCGGTCCATGTCCATCGTGGAGGCCTTCAACCTGGCCGAGGCAAAGCACGGCACGCTGGGCTCCGTGGGATCGTACAACACGCCGCGCGACGTGCACGGCGAGTACCGGGGCGGCACCATCGGCGCGTCGCCCGCGTACTCGTTCACGGCGCACGTGGCCGAGGTGGAGGTGGACCCCGAGACGGGCTTCGTGGAGGTAAAGACCATCTGGGTGGCGCACGACTGCGGCCGCGCGCTCAATCCGACGATCGTGGAGGGGCAGATCGAGGGCTCGGCGTACATGGGCTTTGCCGAGGCGCTCATGGAGCAGCACATCATGAAGGACGCGGACCACGGCCGCGCGGGGCTGCACAACGCGCCGTCGCTGCTGGACTACCGCATCCCCACGTCGCTCGATACCCCCGAGCTGCGGTCTCTCATCGTGGAGTCGATCGATCCGGAGGGTCCGTACGGCGCCAAGGAGGCCGGCGAGGGGCCGCTGCACCCGTCCATCCCCGCCATCGCCAATGCCATCTTCGACGCCGTGGGCGTGCGGATGGACTCGCTTCCGTTCTCGCCCCCACGCGTGTGGCGGGCGTTGCGGGACCACGCCGCCGCCCGCGACGAAGCGGACCGCATCGCGGCGGACTGAGCCAAAGTATTCCGGGGGTGGCCGTGTTGGCCTGCCCCCTTCTCTTTTCGTGTCCATCCCGTTTACTGTTGTGGCTGGCGTCAAGGGTCGCCGCCACCTGACACCTCACGCCTTTCCCCACCGGAGGATGTATGACCATCGCACCCCTGGGCCGTGAGGCGACGCTTGAGGATCTCTGGGACGTCGAAGGACGGGTGGAGCTCATCGACGGGGAGATCATCCCCGTGACCGCGACCGGACACCGACCGAACCGCGCGGCCGGACGAATCTGGCGCAGTCTCGATGACTACGAGGCGGATCACGGGGGCGGATACGCCGTGAACGAAGGCGCCGGGTTCATCGTGCAAACGCCGCAGACTCAGGTGCTGAGCCCGGACGCCGCATGGTGGCCGGGTGACCACGTCGCATCGGGACGCATTCGAGGAGCCCCCAGCTTTGCCGCCGAAGTGCGGAGCGAAAGCGACTACGGTCCAGCCGCCGAGCGGACGATGGCTCGCAAGCGCGCCCTGTACTTTGCCGCGGGTACACGGGTCGTGTGGGACGTGGACGTGCTGCGCGAAGGCTGGGTCCGCGCCTACCACGCCGATGACCCGGAGCATCCGGTCGTGTTTGCTCGCGGCGAAGTTGCCGATGCGGAGCCGGCTGTGCCGGGCTGGAGCTTTCCGGTAGACAGGTTGTTCGGGTAATCCGCTCGCGGACGGCCGACAACCCACCCGCCGACGGTAAAGGCCGGCGGATCGTGGAAGTCCGGCCGGGCATGGATGTATTGATACTGCCACCCTGACGCTCTCACGTCTTGCATCCGAGGGTGTATGAGCAGTGAGGCGACGCTCGAGGATCTGCTCGCGGTTGACGGAAAGGCCGAGCTCGTGGACGGGAGGCTCATCCTCATGAGCCCTTCCAGCGACGCGCACAACACGGCGGCGCGGAACATCACCGTCCGCCTGACGCTGCACGAGTGGGCAAACGGGGGCGGACGCGCCTACGTGGACGGCATTGCCGTTCGTCGCGTCCAACCGCCGCACCTTTGCTCCCGATGCGGCGTGGTTCGTGGGGCCTGCGTTTGGCGAGAAGGTAATTCACGGTACGCCTGTGCTGGCCGTCGAGGTCCGCAGCCCCGAGGACTACGGCCCGGCCGCCGAGCGCCGCATAGCCGCCAAGCGGGGCGACTACTTCGCGGCGGGTACGCAGGTGGTATGGGACGTAGACGTGATGCGCGAGGGGTGGATCCGCGCGTACCGGGCCGACGAGCCGGATCATCCGTCCGTCTTTCGCCGCGGCGAAACCGCGGATGCGGAGCCCGCGGTGCCTGGCTGGCGGTTCGCGGTCGATGACCTGTTCCTGTCCGGCAAGCAGCAGCCATGAACGCCGCCGAGCCCGGTGACCCGGAGCTCACACCGCTGGAGGAGCTCCGCATCGGCATCTGGTCGCACGGCATTGGCGAACACGTGGCCGCGCCCCTGGGCCGGCCCGCCACCATCCACGATCTCTGGCTTACCAAGTTCAAGGCCGAGATCGTCAACGACGAGCTGATCCTGATCGGGCCTACCGCCCCGGGATCGGCGAGCGCCGCGTCGAACATCCGCACAGGCCTTCATCGGTACGAGGAAGCGGGTGGAGCCGGCTACGTATTCCCGTTCCGGACTGCCTTTGTCGTCGACCTGCCACACCGCCGCTCTTTTTGCCCGGACGTGAGCGGGTACGTCGGTGAGCCAGGGACAAGTCGGTGCGTGGCGGGCGCCCCCGTGTTCGCGGTCGAGATATGCGATCCGTCCGAGTACGGTCATGAGATGGAGGCGCGGATGGCGGCCAAGCGCGCGGACTACTTCGCGGCGGGCACGCAGGTCGTGTGGGACGTGGACGCTCTGCGGGAGAACGTGATCCGCGCCTACCACGCCGATGACCCGGAGCATCCGGTCGTGTTTGCCCGCGGCGAAGTTGCCGATGCGGAGCCGGCTGTGCCCGGCTGGCGCTTTGCCGTGGACGAGATGTTCGACTGAGGGGATTGGCGGGCTATTCCGAAGTGGGGCGGCGCTGGCGCATTTGGAGCGATGGCCGCATGTGCGCGGAGTGGTGCTTGCGGCGGCCGCCCGGAAGCGGCACTTTCGCATTGCACCTCCACGCCCCCCAAGCAATGCGTCTTCCGCTCTTTCCCATCCCCGCGGTCCTGTTTCCAGGCGCGCCCATGCCGCTGCACATCTTCGAGCCGCGGTACCGGCAGATGGTGGCGCACTGCGTGGAAGGGAGCGAGCAGTTCGGCCTGGTGTACCACGACCCCGACCGCCACGGCCCGTTCACCACGGAGAACGGCGGCGTGGGGTGCGTGGCCCGCATCCTCAAGTACCAGCCCCTGCCCGACGGCCGCTCCCTGATCCTGTGCCGCGGGCTGAACCGCTTTCGCATCGTGGACGGCATCGAGAGCGGCGCCGCCTACTGGGAGGCGCTCTCCGAGCCGTACGACGACGAGAAGGAGGACCGCCGCGGGCTGGTGCCGCGCCGCCGCCGCTCCATCGACCTCTTCAATCGGGTGCTGGAAGAGGTGGTGCGGTACAAGCAGCCGTTCCCCGAGATCGACCCGTACGCCGAGACGGGGTTCCAGATCGCGCAGGCCATCCGCATCGATCCCGCGTGGCAGCAGGAGCTGCTGGAATCCCGCAAGGAGCGCGAGCGGCTGGGGCTGCTGGACGACCTGCTGCGCGCCGTGCTGGACTCCGGGACCACGGGCGGCGGCGAAACGCCTTTCGGCGACGGCTGACCCCCTTTATCATGCTGACGCGCCGTCCGGAACCTGCCGGGCGGCGCGTTGTACGTTCCTCGCCCCGCGCCCTCCGCGCGGACGTGCTCCGGGCGTACTCCGCAACGCCGTGCCGCCGTATTTCATGCGCTGTCTCATTCTGCCCGCCGCTGCCCTGCTGCTGCCGCTGGGCGCGTGCTCGGACCTGTTCGTGGAATCCGAGCGCATCCCCACGCGCCTGTCGCTGGAGGACACGGTGGTCACCGCGCTGCAGGGGCAGCGGGTGCGCATCCCCCTGACGGTGCTGGACCAGGACGGCCGCCCGTTCGAGCGGGTTCCGGCGTGGGCCGCGCCCGTGTGGACCACCAGCAGCGCCGGGACGCTGGACGTGGAGGGCGGCGAGCTGGTGGCCGTGGCGGCGGGGCAGGCGGTGGCGTCCGTACGGGTGGGGGGGCTCACGGCCAGCGTCCGGGTGCGGGTGAACCCGCGGGAGCTGCGGATGCGCATCGAGGGCATCCAGCTCACGCAGGCCGCCCAGCCGTGGGGCGGCACGGCGCCGCTGGTGCAGGGGCGCGACGCCCTGCTGCGCGTGTACATGACGGGCGATCGCCCCAGCTTCTTTGCCCCGCGCGTGCGGGTGAACGTCTTTCGCGGCGCCGCGCTGGTGGAGATGCTCGCCACGGGCGCCATGGAGCTGCACGAGCAGCTGGCCGAGCAGGACCTGGCGGCGTCGTGGAACGTGCTGGTTCCCGCGCGGCTGGTGCAGCCGGGGCTGCGGGTGCTGGTGGAGGCGGACCCGGACCGCCTGATCCCCCTGGCCGCCGGCAGCCGGGCCTCGTACCCGGCCGACGGCGTGCCCCTGGCGGCGGACGTGCGCGACGTGCCCCCGCTCGACCTGCGCATTGTCCCCGTGCACCAGGCCGCCACGGGCACCACGGGCGGCGTGGACGCGGGGAACGTGGCCGCGTTCATGGGGCCGCTGCTGACGATGTTCCCCGTGCGGCAGGTGAGCGTGGACGTGCGGGCGCCGTACACCACGAGCAACGTGGCCAGCAACAACGCGGGGTGGACGGCCATCCTGCGCGAGGTGAACGCCCTGCGGGTGGCGGAGGGCACGGGCCGCTACTACTACGGCGTGCTCACCCGGCCCGTCAGCGGCATCTCGGGGCTGGGGTTCCTGGAAGGCAAGGCGGCGCTGGGATTTGACCGGCTGCCCGAGGCGGCGCAGACGCTGGCGCACGAGCTGGGGCACAACTTTGGCCGGGCGCACGCGCCGTGCGGCAACCCGTCCGGCCCGGACCCGGACTTTCCCACCACCAACGCCGTGCTGGACGTGGTGGGGGTGGACGTGGGCGACAACCTGGTGCGCGGCGACCCCTATCGCGACCTGATGTCGTACTGCGTGCCGGAGTGGATCACCTGGTACACGTACAAGGCCATCCTGGACTACCGCCACGCCCGTGACTGGCCCGCGCCGGCTGGCGCCGCGCCGGAGCCCGTGCTGCTGGTGTGGGGCGCCGTGCGCGACGGCCAGGTGGTGCTGGAGCCGGCCGTGGAGCTCACGGCGCCCGTGTCCCTGCCGTCCGCCCCCGGCCCGTACCGCATCGAGGCGCGCGACGCGTCCGGCGCTACGCTCTACGCCCTGTCGTTCCGCGGGACGCGGGTGGAGGACGCGCCCGACGGCGAGCGCCACTTCGCGTTCGCCATCCCCCGGCGCGCCCTGCCCCTGGACCGCGTGGCGAGCCTGCGGCTGGTGGCGAACGGCGTGCAGGCGTCCGTGAGCCGCGCGGCCGGGCCCGTGGACACGCGCATCGCCCCCGTGGCGCCGCGCTTCAGCGTCTCGGGCGCGGCGGGCGGGCGCGCGGAGGTGCGCTGGGAGGCCGCGCGGCATCCGCTGACCGTCGTCCGCGACGGGCGCACGGGCGAGATCCTCGCCTTTGCGCGGGGCGGCGTGGCGAACGTGCGGACGGACGCGCCGGAGCTGGAGCTGCTCTTCAGCGACGGGGTGCGGACGACCTCGCGGCGCGTGCGCGTCCGCCCCTGATCCGCATCCCCCGAATTCCTTTCCATCCGCCGTCCGCGGAGCGTCCCTGGGGGCGACGCGGCGGCGGATTTCCATGCCGGGCACCGAAGATCCCAATCCGAATGAGAGTGGTGTGGATGGCCCTGTCCGCGGCGGCGCTGGCGGGATCGGCGGACGCGCAGCTGCGGGGATTCTCCGCGGAGGTGCGGGCCGGCGCGTCCGCGGGGAACTACGCGGGGGCGGCGTCGGAGTTCGAGGTGCTGCCGGGGGCGGCGTGGGGCGCGTCCGTGTCGTACGAGGCGCGGGAGCACCTCTCGGTGCATGCGGGGTACAGTCGGGCGTCGTTCGGCTGCCGGACGGGCTTTTGCGCGGACGGCGAGGCGCGGTTCACGAGCGCGGGACTCGACGTGGGCGTGCGCTACGCCCTCCCCTACGTCCCCGCCGCGGCGCCGTGGGTGAGCGCCGGCATCGCCCGCCACGCGCTGCGGGCGGACGCCGCGGGCGAGATGGACGACGCGAGCGGCTGGGGCGTGTCCGTCGGCGCGGGGGCGGAGGTGCGGCTGGACGGGCGCCTGTCGGTGACGCCGGGCGTGCGCTACGTTCGCCACGGCGCCGGGGACGACGACGCGGCGATGGTGGTGGCGGACGTGGGACTCAGGATCCGGACGTGAGGAGTAGAGGATGATGGATCGCAGGACGTTCCTGGCCCGCGCCGCGGTGGCGGGCGCCGGGCTGCTGCTTCCCGCGGCGGGCTTTGCCTCGCTTCGCGGCGGATCGCGGATGCCGGCGGGCATGGCCCCCGCGGCGATGGACGAGGAGGACCGCGCACGCCTGGCGTCGTGGGTCCGCACGCTGCGCGCGGAGGGGCTGGCGAACGGCGAGCGGCCGCTGGGCCCCGCCGTGGCGCGCGTGGGCGAGCTGGCGCTGGGTGCCCCGTACGCCGCCAACACGCTGGAGGCGTACCTGGCCGCGGGCGGCGCGCCGTCCGCCGAGCCGCTGACGCTGCACCTGATGAAGTTCGACTGCGTGTCGCTGGTGGAGGGCGCGCTGGCCGTGGCGCGCACGGCGGCGGCGATGGACGCGGGGTGGGAGCGGTTCGCGGCCGAGATCGAGCGGATGCGCTACCGGGGCGGCGTGCGCAGCGACTACGCCAGCCGGCTGCACTACTTCAGCGAGTGGATCGCGGACGGCGCGCGGCGCGGGCTGGTGCGCGACCTGGGCCCGGAGCTGGGCGGGGAGCCGGACGCGCGGCCCCTGCGCTTCATGTCGGAGCACCGCGCCAGCTACGCGGCCCTGCGCGACGACGCGGCGTACGCGGCCATCGTGGCGCACGAGCGGCGGCTGGACGCGTCGCCCCGCAGCGTGGTCGCCAAGGCGCGGATCCTCGAGATCCAGGACCGCCTGCGGACGGGCGACGTGCTGGCGTTCGCCACCTCCATCGCGGGGCTGGACGTGACGCACACGGGCCTGGCGTACCGCTCGGACGACGGCGTGATGCGCGTGCTGCACGCCCCGCTTTCCGGCGGCGTGGTGCAGGTGAGCCGCGGCACGGTGGCGGACTACGTGAACGGCCTGCGCAGCGGCACGGGCATCCTGGTCGCCCGCCCCCTGCGCGGCTGAGGAAAACCGGAAAGAATTCTCACGCAGAGCCGCAGAGGCGCGGAGTACTTCAACAGCAGTTGCAGTTCTCTGCGTCCTCTGCGGCTCTGCGTGAGAATTTCTTCGACTTGATTCGGGCCCGGAGCCGGCGATGACAGCCGGAACCGGGCCCGTGCTCGTTGTGCGGTTTGCCCGCGTGAAAGAAGCCGTGGCGTCGGATTGTCGGAAACCGTGACGGACATACTCCCCCGAGCGGTCGTTTATCGCGGATATACGCAAAAATTTGTTTGCTCAACCTCTAAACCAACCTTGCGGACCCCGGGATTGCGTGCTATTGAATCGCGGGACCAAAGCGCACATCGCCAACGCCTCGATCCAGATTTCCGCGGTCGTCGGTTCCCAGCCCACCCGGGGCTCCTTCCAGGGGCGCCGGTCCGGCGTGTTCACCACAGCTCTCCCGGAGGACCCCTGATGCGCCTATCTCGTCTGCGCCGGTGGCTCGGCGCGACCCTTCTCCTGCTAAGCGGCGTGCTGGCACGGCCCGCCGCGGCGCAGGAACCCTACGTCCTCACCGGCACGGTGACCGACGCCGAGACGGGCGCGGGGCTGGCCGGCGCGGCCGTGCAGCTGCGCTCGGCGGGCACGGTGGCCCCCGCGGCCAGCACCGTGACGGACGCCGCCGGCCGCTTCAGCCTGCGCGCGCGGGTGGCGGCGGGCACGTACACCCTGCAGTTCTCGCAGATCGGCCGCGGCACGAGCACGCGCCAGGTCACGCTGGGCGCCCCGCGCGAGGTGGCCGTGGGCACCGTGACGCTGTCCCCGGCCGCGCTGCAGCTGGAGGAGCTGGTGGTGACCGGCACCGGCGCGCCCGTGGAGCGGCGCGAGGTGGGCAACACGGTCGCCAGCGTGGACGGCGAAGAGGTGGCGCAGGCCCCCGCGGCCACGTCCATCGACCAGGCGCTGCAGGGCCGCATTGCCGGCGCGCAGATCAGCGAGAGCAGCGGCCAGCCCGGCGGCGGCGTGAGCATTCGCCTGCGCGGCACCAACACCATCCTGGGCAACGCCGAGCCGCTGATCGTGGTGGACGGCGTGATCGTGGACAACAACAACGAGGCCCTGGTGGGGCTGGGCGCCAACGCGACGCGCAGCAACACGGCCATGACCAACCGCCTGGCCGACATCCCGCCCGAGGACATCGAGCGGGTGGAGGTGCTCAAGGGCGCCGCGGCGGCCGCGCTGTACGGCTCGCGCGCCAACAGCGGCGTCATCCAGATCTTCACCAAGCGCGGCCGGCAGGGCGCGCCGGAGATCCGCTTTACGACGGAGCTCCAGGCCTCGCGCACGCCGGGGTTCCTGGACCTGAACATGGACCCCACCATCGGCCCCGCCGACGTGGCGGCCGGCGTTCCCGCGGCGCGGCTGGGGCAGGACACCACGCGCTTCGACTACCAGGACGAGCTGTTCCGGACGGGCGTGGGCACCAGCAACCAGCTGTCGGTCTCGGGCGGCACCGAGGGCACCACGTACTACCTGTCGGGCAACTGGAACAACGAGAACGGCATCATCCGCTCCACCGGGTACGAGCGGTACGGCGGGCGCGCGCGGGTGAACCAGCGCCTGTCCGACTGGCTGGAGGTGGGGGTGAACGGCAGCTACCTGCGCACCCGCACCGACCTGGTGCCCGAGGGTGAGCAGACGCAGGGCGTGCTTACGTCCGTCATCTTCACGCCCACGTTCTTCAACCCGGAGTTCGACAACAGCACGGGGCGCTATCCGTACAGCCCGGTCATCAGCACCAACCCGCTGGACGTCATCAACAACTGGGTGGCCCGCAGCAGCGTCACGCGCTTCTTCGGGAACGTGCAGGCCACGGCCACGCCCCTGAGCAACCTGACGCTCACGTACCTGGCGGGCGTGGACGACGGGCGCGAGGAGGCCACGTACTTCCAGCCCCCGCGCTCCACGGGCGCCACCTTCGGCGGCTCGCTGCAGGTGCCGGTGCGCTCCGTGCGCCGCTTCAACAACGACTTCACGGCCACGCTGGAGAACAGCCTGTCGTCGTCGCTGGGGTTGAGCAGCACGGCGGGCTTCCGCTACACGCAGGACCGCACCAACACCATCCGCGCGGCCGTCGCGGACCTGCCCCCGGGGCAGACCACGGCCGTGGGCGCTACCCAGACGGCCTCGCAGAGCCTGGTGGAGCTGCGCACCCTGGGCGCGTTCCTGCAGGAGCGGCTGTCCATCGCCGACCGCATCTTCCTCACGGCGGGCCTGAACGTGGAGGCCGCGTCGGCGTTCGGCGCGGACGAGCGCTGGCAGATGTTCCCGCGCCTGAGCGGCTCGTGGGTGGTGGACGAGCAGCCCGGGTTCAGCGACGGCGCGCTGGGCAGCGTGTTCAGCGCCCTGCGCCTGCGCGCGGCCTACGGCCAGACGGGCGGGCAGCCGCCCAGCGAGTACCTGAACCAGGTCACGTACCTCAACGTGAGCTACGGCGGCCGTCCCGGCCTGCGTCCGCCCACGCTGGCGCCCAACCCCACCCTCAAGCCCGAGCGGCAGCGCGAGTACGAGGTGGGCGCCGACATGGGGCTGCTGAACGACCGGGCGGCGCTGGAGGTGACGTACTACGACAAGGAGACCACGGACCTGGTGCTGCAGGTGCCCCTGGCGCTCACCAGCGGCTTCGCCAACCAGTACCTGAACGTGGGCACGGTGACCAACCGCGGCTGGGAGGTCACGCTTTCCACGTCCAACGTGCAGACCCGCGACTTCAGCTGGAACACGCGCCTGCTGTACGCGCGCAACCACAACGAGGTCACCAAGCTCAACACGGCCAGCGACACGCTCGTCTTCGAGTACCTGAACGCGGTGGTCAAGGGGCAGCCCATCGGCGTGTTCCTGGGCGCGTACTACCCGCGTGACAGCGAGGGGAACATCATCTACTTCCCCCGCAACGGCTCGACCGTGGTCTACGACCCCGCCCTGTGCGCGGCGCGCCCGCTGCCGGCCGGGTGCATTCCCACCCGCGCGCGGGTCAACGGCGCCGTCCAGCGCCGGGTGCTGGGCGACCCCAACCCCGACTTCACCGCCTCGCTGCAGAACAACTTCACGTACCGCGGCGTGAACCTGGGCATTCTCTTCGACGGCCGGTTCGGCAACGACGTGGCCAACTTCACGCGCCGCAGCGCCGAGTTCTTCGGATCGGCCCCCACGGCGGGCGCCGAGGCGCGGGGCGACACGGTGGCGGGAACGTTCAGCCGCAACGCCGACCGCAACACGCTGTACGAGGAGTTCATCGAGGACGGCAGCTTCGTCAAGCTGCGCGAGGTGTCGCTGGCGTACCGCTTCGACGCGCCGTGGGTGCGGCGGATGGGCACGCGCGAGCTGGGGCTGCGGGTGGCCGCCCGCAACCTGTACACCTGGACGGACTACTCCGGCATCGACCCGGAGGTCAACCTGTTTGCCGCCAGCACGGTCGCGCGCGGCGTGGACTTCGCGACCACGCCCATCCCGCGCACCTTCGTGGTGGGCCTGGACTTCAACTTCTAGGGCATCGCATGAGCCAACTGAACTTTCGCCGGCTCGCGCGGCGAACCCTCGCCCTGGCGGCGGTGGCCGGAACCGCCGCCGGGTGCAGCCTGGACCTGGTGAACCCCAACGCGCCCCAGGAGGGGGAGGTGCTCCGCGACCCGGAGCTCATCCTCAACACGGCCGTGGGGCTGCAGTCGCAGTACGCGGACAACATCCTGATCTTCATCCGCGCGCCCGAGCTGGCCACGGACCAGTGGGGCACGCGCCAGATCGCCCTGCAGGCCGACCAGTCGCTGGTGCGGGGCGACCCCGACGCCACCTTCGGCGTGGTGAGCGACCCGTTCGCGGCCGCGTACCGCATTGCCCGCTCGGCGCGGGTGCTGCAGGTGAGCGCGCCGCTGGTGAACCTTTCCCGCGGCAACCAGGTGGGCATCTCGGCCCTGTCCAAGCTGCTGACGGCATCCGCCATCGGCTACCTGACGACGCAGTACGAGCAGCTGCCGGCCAGCTACGACAGCCTGGGCGCCCGGCCGCTTCCCCGCGACCAGGTGCGTGACACGGTCATTGCCCTGCTGGAGAGCGCCCGCGCGGAGCTGGTCACGGTGAGCGACGCCGAGCTGGCGCCCTTCACGGCGCGCGTGCTGACCCCCACGGCGGGCGCGGGGATCGACCTGCGCAACTCGGTGGACGCCATGCTGGCCCGCTACTACCTGTTCGACGGGCGGTACGCCGAGGCCCTGGCGGCGGCGGGGCGGGTGAACCGCGGCTCGCTGTCGCTGCTGCAGTACCCCAGCCCGGGCCAGAACCCGGTGTGGCAGTACTTCCTGTCGCTCAACTACGTGGGCGCGCGCAAGGAGTTCTTTACCGACGCGCAGGCGGGCGATGCCCGGCCCACGTTCTGGGCCACCCGCACGGGGGGCAACACGGGCCTGCCGGACTCGGTGTTCCCCATGCGCGTGTACGGCGCCAACCGCAACGATCCGTATCCGTTCTACCTGCCGGACGAGATGCGGCTCATCCAGGCCGAGGCGTACGCCCGGCAGGGCAACCTGGCCGAGGCGCGCCGCCTGATCAACGAGGTGCGCACGGAGGGCCGCGACGCCACGTCCGGCGCGTGCACCCCGTCGGCCACGGAGCCCCGCGGCTGCCTGCCGCCGCTGCCCGAGGATGCCCTGGACACGCCGGCGGAGGTGTTCGCCCAGATCCTGTACGAGCGGCGCTACGAGCTGTTCGGGCAGGGACTGCGCTGGGAGGACCTGCGGCGCCTGTCCCAGTTCACCACGGAGCGGCCGTCCATGCAGTTCCTGCCCTACCCGCAGGCGGAGTGCGACCGCAACCCCAACGCGGGCTGCTGATCGTCCGCTCCACGGACGGGTGAAGTAACGAAGAAGGGCGCGCCGCAACGGCGCGCCCTTCTTCGTTCATCCAGGCCCGGCGACCCCCCGTCGGCAGAGACCGACGATGTCCGGCGGGTTGGGATCTGCACGCCTCATGGGGCGCGGTTCATCCCGGCTGCAGGCTCGTCAGCACCACCATCGTCACGAACAGCGCGAGCATGGCGAAGGGGAGGATGCGGTGCACGCGCGCGTTCGCCGTCAGCAGGCCCACGAGGGCGATCAGCAGGAACGCCAGCTCGAACGGGCGGTCCTGGTTCCAGAACGGGTCGCCCTGGAAACCGGCATTGCGCACGGCCGTGGCCACGGGCACCAGCGCCGTGAGGCCAAAGAACCACGGGCGCGCCTCGAAGTAGTGCTCCCGGAGCGACACCTCGCCGCTGTCGTCCTGGTCCAGCTCCGGCAGCACCAGCACGGCGGCCAGGTACAGCAGGATGGGCGTGAGCAGAAAGACGAGGAAGGCGAAGAAGTTGTTCTCGATGCGCTCCCCGAAGTCGAAGCTCCCCCACCAGAACTGCACGTGGGCCAGGAACACCAGCACGGCCGACGCCACGGCGGGCAGGTACGGCCGCACGCGGCGCCGCCGGCTCAGCAGCTTGCCCACGCTCCCCAGCAGGCGCGACAGCCCCAGCCCCACGATGATGGAGACGAGCACCGACAGGTACTCGCCCGCGTTGAGCGTGCTCTGCTGCATGGCGGGGATGGGAGGCGGTGATGGGGATTCCGGTCCGCGGGAAGGCGCCCTGAGGATGCGCGTCACGGTCCGGCGCGGCCAGGGAGGCGGACCGGCATTGCCCGTCTTCTGCCGACGCAGGGAGGACAATCATCCTTGACTTTGAATTTCAGATTGCATCATTATGAATTTAGATAAAGTTAAATTCTGCTGTGACTCGGGAAGGGGAGGGGACGTGGGAGCGAACATGAGCGTGCGATTGGGCATCCTGGCCGTGGCGGCCGGGCTGATCGTCATCGCGCCGGCGGCGGATGCGCAGACCGCCGGGCGCATCGCGGGGACGGTGGTGGACGCGGCGGGGCAGCCCGTGGCGGGGGCGCAGGTGCTGGTGGATGGGCGGCTGCGCATCGGCGCGACGGGCGCGGACGGCGGATTCGCCGTGCAGGGCGTAGCGCCCGGCATCCGCCGCGTCCGCGTGCTGGCCATGGGCTACGCGCCCGCCGAGCGCGCGGTGCCCGTGCCCGGCGAGGCCCTGCGCATCCGCCTGGAGCACACGCCGCTGACGCTGGAGGGCATCCAGGTGACGGCCTCGCCCGGCGCCAGCGAGGGCTCCGCGGTGGCGCAGGCGACGAGCCACCTGGCCGGCCGCGCGCTGGAGCGGGAGATGGGCGGCACGCTGGCCCACACGCTGCGCGCGCAGCCCGGCGTGGCCATGCGCTTCATGGGTCCCGCGGCCACCATGCCCGTGCTCCGCGGGCTGACGGGCGACCGCGTGCTGGTGCTGCACGACGGCCAGCGCACGGGTGACCTGGCCGGCAGCGCGGACGACCACGGCGTAACGGTGGATCCGCTCGCGGCGCAACGTGTGGAGGTGGTGCGCGGGCCCGCCACGCTGCTGTACGGCAACAACGCGCTGGGCGGGGTCGTCAACGTCATCAGCGACGACGTGCCGGCGCACGTGCCGGGGCGCGTGGAGTGGGCCGCGGGCGTGCACTCGGAATCCGCGTACCCCGGAGGAGCCGCCAGCGTGAAGGTGACGGCGCCGCTCGCCGGCGCGTGGGCCGGCACCCTGCGCGTGGGCGGCCGCACCACGGGTGACATGCGGATCCCCGCGGACGCCGTGCTGGGCTCGCGGCTGCGCAACACGGACACGGAAAGCCGGAACGGCGCCCTGGGCATTGGCCACGCGGGCGAGCGGGTGGAGGGCGGCGTGGCGGCGCGCGCGTACGACTTTGGCTACGGGCTGCCCGTGCCGCCGTCCGCCGCGCCCGTACGCCTGCGCGGCCGGCGCTACGAGCTGCGCGCGGGCGGCGAGCTGCGCACGTCGTCCCCGCTGGCGGCCCGCGTCCGCGCGGACGCCGCCGCGCAGGACTACGCCCACGACGAGCTGAACGACGCGGACGGCCACGTGCTGCAGCGCTTTGCCCTCCGCACGCGGACGGCCAGCGCCCGCGTGCACCAGGCGCCGCGCGGCCGGTGGACGGACGGCGCGTGGGGCGTCTCGGGCCTGTGGAAGGCGTACAGCGCCACGGGCCCCGAGGCGCTGACGCCGCCGGCGGACTCGCGCGGGCTGGGCGTGTTCGCCTT
>NZ_DASURI010000067.1:0-2489 GCF_036280135.1 Longimicrobium sp. | reverse complement strand
CAGCACCCGGCCGTGGTGCCCTTCGAGCCCCGCAGCATCGCCGAGGAGCGGCGCAACGCGCGGGCGCTGCGGATGGAGTTCATCCACGCCCCCATGCTCCCCTGGGTGAGCGACAACGCCGCGGCCCTGGAGCGCATCCGTCAACTGATGCGGGGCGGCCGCGGCAAGTACTACGTGCACTGCGGGCTGGGCCGCGACCGCACCAACGTCGTACGGCGGATGATCGAGGCCGAGGGCGCGGGGCTGGGGGTCAGGATGGCCAGCGCGACGGACCTGCAGCACGCCTCCACCCTGGCCGACCGGCTGCGGCTGCCGCCGGACCAGCGCGACATGGAGCGGGGCGCCGTGCGCGAGCTGGAGCCGGGCGTGTGGCTGGTGCCGCACCCCAACCCGGCGGAGCTCTCGGGCTACATGCTGGCCGGGCAGCTGCGCACGGTGGTGCTGCTGCTGGACCCGTCGGACCCCGAGCAGCGCGCCTGGCGCGACGCGCTGGAGCAGGCCTTCCGCCGGTCGGCCGTGGCGTTCGAGGAGCGCCCGCTGCTGCCCGCCGAGGGCGCCCGGGCCGCCGTCATCGCGGCCGAGGTGCGGCGGATGCCCCACCCCGTGGCCGTCGTGGCGCCGCGGACGCCCTTCTCGAACGGGGACCGCTACCCCGGCACGGAGGCCGCCACGGCCTTCCAGGACGCCTACGGACAGCTCGCCGGGGCCGCGGGAGGGGCGCGGTGAGCGGCGTCTCGGCCGTCCCGCTCGCTGCCCCGGCGGCGCTCCCCGCGCGTCCGGCCGCGGGGCTGCGGCGCGAGCTCTTTCGCAAGGCGTTCCACGTGTCGTCCGTGGCCCTGCCCGCGTTCGCGTGGGCGGCGCCCCGGCCCGTGGCGGCGGGCGCGCTGGGGGCCCTGGCCGTGACGGCCGTGGCCGTGGACCTGGCGCGGCTGCACCTGCGGGGCCCCCGCTACTACTTCCTGCGCGCCACGCGCACGCTGCTGCGCCGGCACGAGCGGCGCCGCTTCGCGGGGGCCACGTGGATGGCGCTGGCGTACGCGGGCGCGTTCCTGGTCTTTCCCCGCCCCGTGGCCGTGGCGGGCATGCTCTACAACGGCCTGGGCGACGCGTCCGCCGCCCTCGTGGGCAAGCGCTGGGGACGGCACCGCGCCCCGTGGGGCAAGAGCGGGGAGGGGTTCGGGGCGGCGCTGGCGGCGTGCCTGGCCGTGGGGCTGGCCCTCCCCGGCATCACGCCCGGGGCGGCGGCCGCGGGAGCCCTGGCGGCGGCGACGCTGGAGTTCCTGCCCCTGCCCCTGGACGACAACCTGCGCATTACGCTGGGCGGCGCGCTGGCCCTCGCGGCGGCCGGCGCGCTGGGCTGATCGGCCGGGGCACGATCGGCTACAGGGGACAAACTGATACGGCCAAACGGCACAGAATTTTCGTACGTTACGGCGCCAAGAGGCGGACGGCCGGGAGCCGGAGCCAAACGTCGCCGGGATCGGCAAACTCTTGCAGGAGTTCAGGATGGGGAAGATGCGGATGGGTCGCGCGGTGGCGGCCCTGGCGGTGATGATGGCGGCGCCCGCGGCGGTGTCGGCGCAGGAGCTCACGGCGTACGCCACGGCCTCCGTGGACGGCGACGAGTCCAACATCCAGCTCGTGGGCGCCTCGGTGCGCCCCGAGGGGCTGGGGCTGCGGCCCGTGGTGGCCGTGCAGGCGTACCGGCTCAACTATGACGCGGGCGGCGAGAGCACCACCGTGTGGAGCGTGGGCCCGTCCGTGGGCGGCTCGTACCGCATGGAAGGCGGCCAGCTGGAGGGCCGCGTGGGCTACAACTTCCAGAGCGAGGAAGTGGACTCGCCCCTCATCGGCGAGGGCGGCGGCAGCGGCTTCACGACGGCCGTGCAGGCCATCTCCTGGGCGTCGCGTCCGGAGCTGCAGGGCATCGCAAGCTACAGCTGGGGCTCGGAGTACCTGTGGTCGCAGGCGCAGGCCATCCTGCCCGTCATGGAGCTGAACCAGGGCGGCATCGGCGTGGGCGCCGAGGCCGTGTGGCAGGGCAATGTGGGCGGCGAGGACGACTACGAGGCGTGGCAGGTGGGCCCCGTCGTCCGGTGGTCCACGGGGCACGAGAGCAACCTGCTGGTGGGCGCCGGCTACAAGAACAGCAGCAGCCGCGACGCCACCTGGTACGCCCGTGTGGGCTTCGTGAAGTACGGGATGAGCCTGGGCCTCTTCTGAGCCCGGTTTCATCCGGATCACCTGCGGCGGCGCGGAGGTCTTCCTCCGCGCCGCCGTCGTGTATCCGCCAGACGCGTCGTCCCAACCCGGGCCGCCTCTTACCGATCGCGATCAGGTGGATGATCTGCCCGGCGGCGTTCCGCGCTCCGCCGCCGCCAACCTGCCTCCCCGAAAAAACGCGGATCCCGTCCCCTCGCCGAAAGCAGCCCCTCTACCAAGGGACGCCGTCCTCCTGCTGATTCCTCCGGTCCGCGACCGGCCGTCGC
>NZ_DASURI010000066.1:0-9763 GCF_036280135.1 Longimicrobium sp. | reverse complement strand
CTGGCGTACGTCATCTACACGTCCGGCTCCACGGGGACGCCCAAGGGCGTGGGCGTGGAGCACCGCAGTGTCGTGCGGCTGGTGCGCGAGACGGACTACGCGCACCTGGGCCCGGACGAGACGGTGCTGCAGGCCGCGCCTGTCTCCTTTGACGCGTCCACGTTCGAGATCTGGGGCGCGCTGCTGAACGGTGGCCGCCTGGTGCTGATGCCGGGCGCCGCCTCGTCCCTGGACGAGCTGGGGCAGACGATCTCGCGGCACGGGGTCACGACGCTCTGGCTCACCGCCGGCCTCTTCGGCGCGATGGTGGACGAGCGCGTGGAGCACCTGGCGGGCGTCCGGCAGCTGCTGGCCGGCGGCGACGTGCTGCCGGTGGAGGCGGTGGCGCGCGTGCGGGAGCGCTTTCCGCACATCCGGCTCATCAACGGCTACGGCCCCACGGAGAACACGACGTTCACCACCTGCCACACGGTGGACGACGCGTGGACGGGCGGGCCTGTCCCCATCGGCTCGCCCATCGCCAACACGCGCGTTTACGTGCTGGACGGACGGATGCGGCCCGTCCCGGTCGGCGTGCCCGGCGAGCTGTACGCGGGGGGCGACGGCGTGGCGCGCGGGTACCTGGGCCGGCCGGCGCTGACGGCCGAGCGGTTCGTGCCGGACCCGTTCGGTGCGCCCGGATCGCGACTGTACCGCACCGGCGACCGCGTGCGCTGGCTGGCGGACGGCACGGTGGCCTACCAGGGCCGGCTGGACGGGCAGGTGAAGATTCGCGGCTTCCGCATCGAGCCGGGGGAGATCGAGTCCGCCCTGCGGGCCCACGACGGCGTGCGCGACTGCGTCGTCATCGCCCGCGAGGACGCGCCGGGAGACAAGCGCCTGGTGGCGTACGTGGTCGCGGCGGATGACGCGGAGGCGTCCGCCTCGGAGCTGCGGACGTGGCTCAAGGACCGGGTGCCCGCGTACATGGTGCCCGGCGCGTTCGTCTCCATCGACGCGATCCCGTTGACGGCGAACGGCAAGGTGGACCGCCGGGCGCTCCCCGCGCCGGAGGGGTCGGACGGCGTGGAGTACGTGGAGCCGCGCACGGAGGCGGAGCGCATCGTGGCCGGCATCTGGGCGGAGGTGCTGGGCGTGGGCCGCGTGGGCGTGCACGACGACTTCTTTGCCCTGGGCGGGCACTCGCTTCGCGCCACGCGCGTGATCTCCCACGTCCGCAAGGCGCTGGGGGCGGAGGTGCCCGTGCGCGCGCTGTTCGAGTCGCCCACGCTGGGCGGGTTCGTGGAGCAGGTGGGCCGCTGGGCCCTGGTGGCGGTGCCGGCAGAGCCCGAGGTCATGTCCCGCGACGAGGCGCAGGCCGTGCTGGCCACCATGGAGGACCTGTCCGAGGACGACCTGGACCGCCTGCTTTCCGAGCTGTCGATGGACCAGAACGCGGAGTGGTGAGCTGGGCGCACCGTGGCGCGGACCGCGCGGCGGCCGGCTTTTCCTGCATTTTCACGCAGAGGGAGCAGGGGCGGCAGAGGGCTTCGTCCCCGGACGGAGCTCCCTGCTCCTTGCTCCCCCGCGTGGGGATCGTTTCCCGCCATCGGCGTCCCCGGCGGGGTGGAACGGCGGGCAGAAGTCTGGTATCATCCCGTCCGGTAATGTTTCTCCTTCATCCGTCGTCCCAACGAGAACAGCCTCCTGCCGGGGGCTGTTTTGCGCATCTTTCGCCGCGCGTCCCCCCTTCGCCAGGAACCGTGAGCATGAGCGAGCTGCCGCCCATTCCCGACCACCTGCGGCACCGGACGGTCACGCTGCCCAACGGCTACGAGGTGGTCTACCAGAGCAGGGCCGAGGCGCGGTACTTCTACCACGACGTCTTCGAAAAGCGCGTCTACCTCAAGAACGGCCTCACGCTGGCGGACGGCGACTGCGTGTTCGACGTGGGCGGCAACATCGGCATGACGACGATGTTCATGCACAGCCTGGGGCACCGCATCACCTCGTTCACCTTTGAGCCGGCGCCGCGCCTGTTCGAGATCCTGCGGGCCAATGCCTCGCGGTACGCGCCACGGGCGCAGCTGTTCAACTTCGGCATCTCGGACCAGCCGGGCGAGGCGGAGTTCACCTTCTATCCCAACTCGCCGGGGATGTCCACGTTTCACCCCGCGCTGCACGAGGAGCGCGAGACGTTGCTGGCCATCATGGAGAACCAGCTGCGGCAGGGGATGGACGGGATGCCGGACGTGATGAAGCACGCGGACGACCTGCTGGAGGAGCGGTTTCGCGCGGAGACGTTCCGCTGCCGGCTGCGCCCCCTCTCGGAGGTGATCTACGAGCACCAGGTGGCGCGCATCGACCTGCTCAAGGTGGACGTGCAGAAGAGCGAGCTGCAGGTGCTGAGGGGGATCGACGACGCCGACTGGCCGCGGATCCGCCAGGTGGTGCTGGAGGTGCACGACGTGGACGGCGGGCTGGCGCGCGTGACCTCACTGCTGGAGCGCCACGGATTCCAGGTCACGCCGGAGCAGGACGACATGTACGCGGGAAGCACGCTCTACAACCTCTACGCCGTCCGCGCCCGCGAGACGGTCCCTGCCCCCGCCGGCAGCGCCGTGCTGGAGCGGGCCCGCGCCCTCGCCAGCCGCCAGCGCCACGCCGGCGGCGCCTCGCGGAACCGGGTGCCGTAGCGCGCGTCCAGGGCAGGCGAGCCTCAGGGAATTTTTCACGCAGAGGGAGCAGAGGCAGCAGTACTACAAAAGCGGTTGCAGTACTCTGCTGCCCCTGCTCCCTGTGCGTGAGAATTCCGTTCCTGTCCCGCCGCGCGCGCCGGCACCGGGACGACGGGACGGGTTCGAATCCTGGCGCCGAATACGCGCTGGAAATGCGTATTCTCCCTCCGTCCCCCGCTCCGGACGTTCCCTCCTTCCGGCTCCCCCGCACGCCAGGGCCCGGCATTTCTCCCGCCGCACAACAGGTGTTTGCGGGAGGGGTGGCATCCCGGCACGGTTTGTTTTATTATCCTGTCCGATAATAACAGCCACCCATTCAGGACGTGATTCGCGCGGCCCCACCGCGGGCCGCCGCGCGTTCGTGCCCGCAGTGCGGCGAGCCTCGGCGCCTCGCGCCCAGTGTCATTGTCCTTTTTCGCCACAAAATCCGCGCATGAGCGAGATGGCGCCCGTTCCGGGCCACCCGCGGCACACAATCCCGGTGTACTCGCCCGACCTGCGGGCCGGCGATGCCGGTCCCTGCCTGGACATCGACGACGCGCCTGTCTTCGTGACGGGGCGGCTCCCCCGCGAGCCGTCCCCGCGAGACGGGCTGCCCTGCCTGCCCGACGCAACCACGACTGAAGAGGACGCGGAATGGTGAACGAAACGCCCGTGGCCCCCACCGGCTCTCCCTCCGTGGAGGAGAAGCGGCGCCTCCTGGTGCAAAAGCTCCAGGAACGGGCGCAGCGCGGGGTGTTCCCGCTCTCGTTCTCGCAGCAGCGCCTGTGGTTCCTGCACCGCATGGACCCCGACAGCCCCGCGTACCACATCCCCCTGGCGCTGCGGGCGCGGGGTGACCTGGACGTGCAGGTGCTGCGGCGGGCCCTGCGCGACGTGGTGCAGCGCCACGAGGCCCTGCGCACCACCTTCACGGAGCGCGACGGCCGCCCCGTGCAGGTGGTGGGGCCCACGGCCCCCGACGTCCTCACGCGGGTGGACCTGCGGGGCCTGTCGCCCGAGGACCGGGAAAAGGAGCTGCGCTGGCTGGCATATGACGCCGCCACGCGCCCGTTCGACCTGGAGCACGGCCCCCTGCTGCGCGCCGTGGCCGTGCGCCTGGACGACGAGGAGTGGGGCCTGCTGTTCACCCTGCACCACATCGTGGCCGACGGGTGGAGCATGGGCGTGCTGGTGCGCGACCTGTCGAACCTCTACACCGCGCACGCGCAGGGGCTGCGGCCGGAGCTGGCGCCCATGGGCACCCAGTACCCGGAGTTCGCCCTGTGGCAGCGCGGGTGGCTCAAGGGGGGCGTGCTGGAGCGCGAGACGGCGTTCTGGCGCGAGCAGCTGGACGGCGCGCCGCGCCTGCTGGAGCTGCCCACGGACCGCCCCCGTGGCGCCGTGGCCGGCACCCGCGCGGAGAGCCGCCCGTTCGCGCTGGGCGCCCGGACGTCCGCGGCGCTGCACGCGCTGGCCCGCGAGGAGGGCGCCACGCTCTTCATGACGCTCATGGCCGCCTGGCAGCTGCTGCTGGGCCGCTACGCCGGCCAGGACGACGTGCTGGTGGGCACGCCCATCGCGGGGCGCACGCGCGAGGAGCTGGAAGGCGTGGTGGGCTTCTTCGTCAACACGCTCGTCCTCCGCGCGCGGCTGGAGCCGGGGCTCTCGTTTCGCCGGCTGCTGCGCCAGGTGCGCGAGACCACGCTGGGCGCGTACGCCCACCAGCACCTGCCGTTCGAGCGGCTGGTCGAGGAGCTGGCCGTGGAGCGCTCCCTGGCCACCACGCCGCTGTTCCAGGCCATGTTCGCCCTGCAGAACAACGAGCGCACGGAGCTGGCCCTGGGCGACGCGCGCTTCGAGGCGCTCCCCACGGGCACGGAGTCCGCCAAGTTCGACCTGAACCTGCGCGCGGGCGAGGGCCCCGACGGCATCGCGGGCGTGCTGGCCTTTCGCGCGGAATTGTTCGACGGGGCCACGGCGGAGCGGATGCTGGCGCAGTACACGGCCCTGCTGGAGGCCGTGGCGGCCCACCCGGACCGCCCCCTGTCGGAGCAGACGCTGCTGTCGGATGGGGAGCGGCGGCAGGTGGTGGGGGAGTGGAACGGGACGGCGCGCCCGTATCCCGAGACCTGCCTGCACCGGCTTTTCGAGGCGCAGGCCGCCCGCACGCCGGACCACGTGGCCGTCCAGCACGGCGACCGCGCCGTGACGTACGCGGAGCTGGAGGGCGCGGCCAACCGCCTGGCCCACGCGCTCCAGCGCCGCGGCGTCGGTCCGGAGACGCGCGTGGCGCTGCACCTGGAGAACGGGCCGGAGCAGCTGGCCGGCATTTTGGGCGTGCTCAAGGCCGGCGGCGCGTACGTGCCGCTGGACACGGCCAGCCCGGCCGACCGTCTCGCCTACGTCATCCAGGACTCCGGCGCGGCGCTCGTGCTGGCGGATGACCCGGCCGCCCTCGCCGCGGCCGGCGTGCCCGTGCTGGCCCTGGCGGCGGACGCGTTCGCGGACGAGCCGGACACGGCGCCGGCGTCCGGCGTGGGGCCGCGCAACCTGGTCTACGTCATCTACACGTCGGGATCCACGGGCCGGCCCAAGGGCGTGCTGGTGGAGCACCACGGCGTCTGCAACACGGTCGTCAACTACATCGAGGCGTACGGCATCACGGCCGGCGCGCGGTCGCTGCACTTTGCGCCCGTGCACTTCGACGCGTCCGTCACGGACCTGTTCACCCCCCTGTGCGCCGGCGCCACGCTCGTCACGGCGCCGCGCGAGGCGCTCATCCCCGGCGCGGAGCTGGTGGAGCTGCTGCGCGGTCAGCGGGTGACGCACGCCAAGTTCACCCCCACGGCGCTGGCCGCCCTGCCGCACGCGGACCTGCCCGACCTCGAAGCGGTGATGACGGGCGGCGAGGCGTGCACGGCGGAGCTCGTGGCGCGCTGGGCGCCGGGCCGCCGATTCATCAACGGATACGGGCCCACGGAGACCAGCGTCCGCGTGACGGTGGCGGACGTGACGCACGAGACGCGCACGCCGCCCATCGGCCGGCCGGTGCCCAACACGCGCCTGTACGTGCTGGACGGGGCGGGGCAGCCCCTGCCCGTGGGCGTGCCGGGCGAGCTGCACATCGGCGGCGTGGGCGTGGCCCGCGGATACCAGGGCCGCCCGGGGCTCACGGCGCGAACGTTCATCCCCGACGCGTTCAGCGGCGTGCCGGGCGGGCGGCTGTACCGCTCCGGCGACCGCGCGCGCTGGCTGCCCGACGGCCAGTTGGCGTTCGCCGGCCGCGTGGACTTCCAGGTCAAGGTGCGCGGCATCCGCATCGAGCCGGGCGAGATCGAGGCCGCCCTGCGCGAGCAGCCCGGCGTGGCCGACACCGTCGTCGTCGCCCGCGAGGACCGGCTCGTGGGCTACGTGGTGCCGGCGGCGGGCGCGACGCTCTCCGCGTCCGCGCTCCGCGACGGGCTCAAGGGGCGCCTGCCGGAGTACATGGTGCCGGCCGCGTTCGTCGTGCTGGACGCGCTGCCGCGCGGCTCCAGCGGCAAGACGGACCGCCGCGCCCTTCCCGCGCCGGACTTTGGCGCGGAGGCGGAGGCGTACGTCCATCCGCGCACGCCGGCGGAGGAGATCCTGGCCGGCCTCTTTACGGACGTGCTGCGGATGGAGCCGGTCGGCGCCAGGGACGACTTCTTCGCGCTGGGCGGCCACTCGCTGCTGGCCACGCGGCTCATCTCGCGCATCCGGCAGGCGTTCGGCGTGGAGCTGCCCCTGCGCGCGCTGTTCGAGGCGAGCACGGTGGAGGGGCTGGCCGCGCGCGTGGAGGCGCTGGGCGCCGGGGGCGACGAGCGCCTGGCCCCGCCCGTGGTCCCCGTGCCGCGCGACGGCACCCTGCCGCTCTCGTTCGCGCAGCAGCGCCTGTGGTTCCTGGACCAGCTGCAGCCCGGCGGCGCCGCGTACAACGTGCCCCGGGCCGTCCGGCTGTCGGGCGCGCTGGACGTGTCCGCATTGGAGCGCGCGCTGACGGAGATCGTCCGCCGGCACGAGACCCTGCGCACCCGCTTTCCGTCCGTGGGCGGCGAGCCCGCGCAGGTGATCGAGACCGCCGCGCCGATGGGCATCGCCGTCGAGGACCTGTCGCACCTGCCGGCGGATGAACGCGAGGCGGAAGCCCGGCGGATGGCGGCGGACGAGGCGCGCGCGCCGTTCGACCTGGCGCGCGGTCCGCTCCTGCGCGCCCGCCTGCTGCGCCTGGCGGAGGACGACCACGCGCTGCTCTTCACCCTGCACCACGCCGTGAGCGACGGCTGGAGCACGGGCATCCTCGTCCGCGAGGTGTCGGCGCTGTACGACGCGTTCGCGCGCGGCGCCCCGTCGCCGCTGACTCCGCTCCCCGTGCAGTACGCGGACTTTGCCGCGTGGCAGCGCGCGTGGCTCGCCGGCGACGTGCTGGAGACGCAGCTGGGCTACTGGCGCACGCGCCTGGCCGGCGCGCCGCCCCTCCTGGACCTGCCGACCGACCGGCCGCGCGCCTCCGTGCCGTCCGACCGTGGCGCGTCGGTGTCGTTCGCGCTGTCGGCGGAGACGGTGGGGGCCCTGCGCGCCCTGTCGCGCCGCGAGGGGGCCACGATGTTCATGACCCTGCTGGCCGCGTGGCAGCTGCTCCTGGCGCGCTACAGCGGCCAGGACGACGTGAGCGTCGGCACGCCGGTGGCCGGGCGCACGCGGCTGGAGACGGAGGGGCTCATCGGCTTCTTCGTCAACACGCTCGTGCTGCGGACGGACCTGAGCGGCGCACCGTCGTTCCGCGCGCTGCTGGGCCGGGTGCGCGAGGCCACGCTGGGCGCGCACCAGCACCAGGAGGTGCCGTTCGAAAAGCTCGTGGAGGAGCTGGCGCCCGAGCGCAGCCTGAGCCACACGCCGCTGTTCCAGGCGATGTTCGTCCTGCAGAACAACGCGCTGGAGGCGCTGCGCCTGGGCGAGCTGCACGCCGCCCCGTTCGCCGCGGACGCGGAGAGCGCCAAGTTCGACCTGACGCTGGCCCTGGCCGAGACGGACGACGCCGTCGCGGGCTCCCTCACCTACCGCGCAGAGCTGTGGGACGCGGCCACGATGGAGCGCATGGCCGCGCACTTCGCGGCGCTCGTCGAAGCGGCCGCCGCGCAGCCGGAGCGGTCCGTCGCCGAACTGGCGTTCCTGGCCGATACGGAGCGCGCGCAGCTGGCCGCGTGGAACGACACGGAGCGCGCCTATGACCTGGACGCGTCGCTGCACGGCCTGTTCGAGGCCCAGGCGGCGCGCACGCCCGACGCCGTCGCCGTGCAGCTCGACGACGAGACGCTGACGTACGCGGGGCTGGATGCGCGCGCCAACCAGCTCGCCCGCCACCTGCGCGGCCTCGGCGTCGGCGCCGAAACGCGCGTGGGCGTGTGCGCAGAGCGGTCGACGGAGCTGGTCGTCGCGCTCCTCGCCGTGCTCAAGGCCGGCGGCGCGTACGTGCCGATCGATCCGTCGTACCCGGCGGACCGCATCGCGTACATGCTGGAGGATTCGGGGATCCCCGTCCTCCTCACGCAGGCGCGCCTGGCGGATGCCCTTCCGCCGCACGGCGCCCGCGTCGTCCGCGTGGACGCGGACCGGGAGACGATCGCCGCCGAATCCGCCGACGCGCTGTCGGTCGACGTGGCGCCGGAGCAGCTGGCGTACGTCATCTACACGTCGGGATCGACGGGCCGCCCCAAGGGAGCGATGAACGCGCACCGCGGCATCGTCAACCGGCTGCGGTGGATGCAGGATGAATACAGGCTGGACGCGACGGACGTCGTGCTGCAGAAGACGCCGTTCAGCTTCGACGTGTCCGTCTGGGAGTTCTTCTGGCCCCTGATGACGGGCGCCCGGCTCGTCCTGGCGAAGCCCGGCGCGCACGGCGATCCCGCGTACCTCGCGGAGCTCATCGCGTCGCGGGGCATCACGACGCTGCACTTTGTCCCGTCCATGCTGGCGGCGTTCGTGGACGCGGGCGTGGCGGCGCGCTGCACGTCCCTTCGCCGCGTGGTCTGCTCCGGCGAGGCGCTGCCGTACGACCTGGTGGAGCGCGCCATGGACGCGCTGCCGTCCGCCGGCATCCACAACCTCTACGGTCCCACCGAGGCGGCCGTGGACGTGACGTACTGGGCCGCGGAGCGCCGCGCGCGGCGCGTGGTGCCCATCGGCCGCCCCGTGGCCAACACGCGCATCCACGTGCTGGACGGCGGGATGAACCCCACGCCGGCCGGCGTGCCGGGCGAGCTGTTCATCGGCGGCGTGCAGGTGGGCCGCGGCTACCTGGGCCGCCCCGCGCTCACGGCGGAGACGTTCGTCCCCGACGCCTTCGGAGCGCCGGGCGCGCGGCTGTACCGCACGGGCGACCGCGCCCGGTGGACCACGGATGGGGAGATCGAGTACCTGGGCCGCGTGGACTTCCAGGTGAAGATCCGCGGCTTCCGCATCGAGCCGGGCGAGGTGGAGGCGGCCCTGCGCGCGCACCCCGCCGTGCGCGACGCCGTCGTCACCGTGCGCGACGACGCGGCGGGGAGCGCGCGGCTCGTGGCCTACGTGGTGGGCGGCGCGGACGCGGCGGCGCTGCGCGCGCACCTGGGGGCGCGGCTGCCGGAGCACATGGTGCCGTCCGCCCTGGTCCCCATGGACGCGCTGCCGCTCAACACGAGCGGCAAGGTGGACCGCCGCGCCCTCCCCGCGCCGGAGCTTTCGATGGACGCGGGCGCGTTCGTGGCGCCCCGCGGGGATGGGGAAGAGATCGTGGCCGGCATCTTCGCCGACGTGCTGCGGGCCGGGCGCGTGGGCGCCGGCGACGACTTCTTCGTCCTGGGCGGCCACTCGCTGCTGGCCACCCGCGTGGCGTCGCGCGTCCGCGACGCGTTCGGCGTGGAGCTGCCCCTGCGCACGGTGTTCGAGGCGCCCACGGTGCGGGCGCTGGCCGCCCGCGTGGACGCGCTGCGCCAGGCGGGGCAGGGGAGCGCGGCCCCCGCGCTCGTCCCCGTGGAGCGGACGGGGGCGATGCCGCTCTCGTT
>NZ_DASURI010000065.1:0-10739 GCF_036280135.1 Longimicrobium sp. | reverse complement strand
CGGCCCCGCGTTCCTGCTGGTGAAGGTGGATGCGACGGATCCCGCGCCGCCGGCCCCGCGCGTGTCCCACGCGCCGGAGCAGATCGCCGCCCGCTTCCGCACCGCCATCGGCGTCCAGGAGGATGGCTCGAAGGAGGGCGGCGGATGACGGACGTGCTCGCCGCGCCCGCGCCGCATCGCGCTGATCGCGCCGAATCGGCCATGTCCGCGCCGTACCTGTGGATCGGCGGGGTGCGCGTGGAGACGGCGGACGCGTTCGACGTGCGCAGCCCGTACGACGGCGCGCTCGCCGGGCGCGCGGGCCAGGCGACGGCGGAGCACGTATGCGCGGCACTGGACGGCGCGGCGGGCCGGTCCGCGCCGCCGCCGGAGGAGCGCGCCGCCATCCTGGACCGCGCGGCCGATCACTACGCGACGCACGCGGAATCTGCCGCGCGGCTCATCACGGCGGAGGCGGGCATCTGCCTCAAGCAGGCGCGGCACGAGGTGCACCGCGCCGTCAACGCCCTGCGCGGCGCGGCCCACGAGGCGCGTCGGCTGGCGGCGGCGGACTGGGAGGCGCCGTATCGCGTTCCCGGCGAGTCGCCCGCGGCGGAGCTGCACGTCATCCCCGAGCCGGTCACGCTGGCGATCGCCATCACGCCGTTCAACCACCCGCTGAACCAGGTGGCGCACAAGGTGGCGCCCGCCATCGCCGCCGGCGCGCCCGTCGTTCTCAAGCCGTCGGAGAAAACGCCGCTCAGCGCCCTGCGCCTGGCGGAAGTGCTGGCGGAGTGCGGGCTTCCGCCCCACCTGCTGAACGTCGTCACGGGGCGGCCGGCGGAGCCCATCGTCCGTGCGCTCGTCTGTGATCCGCGGGCGGAGCTCGTGAGCTTTACGGGGAGCGTGGCCGTGGGCAAGGCCATCGCCCGGACGATGGCGGAGGGCGGCAACGAGCTCGTCCGCTACCTGCCGGAGCTGGGCGGCAACGCGGCGCTCGTCGTCCTGGCGGACGCGGACGTGGAGCGCGCGGCCCGCATCGCCCTGGGCGCGTTCGACAACGCGGGGCAGCGCTGCACAGCCATCAACCGCATCCTCGTCCAGGAGCCCGTCGCGGACGCGTTCACCGCGCGGCTGGCGGAGCTGGCGTCCGCGCTGAGCTACGGCGATCCGTGGGACGAGCGGACGGACGTGGGGCCCGTGATCGACGAGGCGTCCGCCATCCGCATCGAGCGCGCGATCGACGCGGCGCTGGGGGACGGCGCGCGCCTGCTCGTCGGCGGATCGCGCGCGGGCGCCGTCGTCGCGCCGACCGTCATCGACCACGTGCGGCCGGAGATGGAGATCGTGCGGCGGGAGACGTTCGGCCCCGTGGCGCCCATCGTCCGCATCCGCTCCGTGGACGACGCCATCCGCATCGTCCGCGCGGACAATCACCGGCTGTCCGGCGCCATCGCCACGCGGTCGGAAGACGCCGCCCGCGCCTATGCGGCCGCCATCCGCGTGGGCCAGTTCTCGTGGAACGGACCGCCGGGATACCGGACGGAGACCGCGCCCTTTGGCGGGTTCGGCGACTCGGGGAACGGCGAAAAGGAGGGGATCGTCCACGCCACCCGCGCCCACCTGCACCTTCGCACCTTTTACCGCCACTGAACCGCCCATGCCGTCGCTGGAATGGAACCGCAAGTGGGGCCCCATGCTGGCCGGGTTCGCGCAGAGCCCGGACGAGCCCAACTGGGGCGACCGATGGGGTGACCCCGAGACCTTCGAGCCCCTGCTGGAGGTGCGCCGCCGCTTCGTGGAGCCGTACGTGCGCCCGGGGCAGGACGTGCTGGAGATCGGCGCGGGGGGCGGCCGGTGGACGCAGTACCTGCTGCCCTCCGCGCGCCGGCTGACCGTCGTGGAGCTGAACCCGGAGTCGTTCGACCACCTGCGGCGCCGCTTTCCGCACCACGCGGACCGGCTGCAGCTGTACCGCACGAGCGGGTACGAGATGTCGGGCGTGCCGGACGCCAGCATCGACCTCGTCTTTACGTTCGACGTGATGGTGCACGTGGAGCCGGAGGGGATCGGCGGATACCTGGGCGAGATCGAGCGCGTGCTGCGCCCCGGCGGCCGCGCCGTCGTGCACTACGGCGACAAGCGCAAGCCCATCGCGGCGGAAAATCCGGGCTTCAGTGACATGGACCGCGACCGGATGGAGTCGCTGCTGGCCGCCACGCGCCTGCGCGTGCTGGAGCACGACGAGGAAGTGATGTTCCACAGCAACCTCGTGGCGCTGGAGAAGTGATGGCCCGGGTCCTTCACCTCCTTTCCCAGCGGCCCGGACGGAGCGGCAGCGGCGTGTTCCTGCAGGCGATGGTGCGCGAGGCGGCCCGTTGCGGCCACGCGCAGCACGTGCTGGCCGCGGGCCCGCCGGGGACGACGGCCGCCGAGCTTCCGCCGCTGGGCCCGGACGACTTCACGCTCATCCCCTTTCCCAGCCCCGGCGCGCCGTTCCCCGTCCCCGGCAACAGCGACGTGATGCCGTACCTCAGCACCGTCTTTTCGCGGATGACGGAGCTGATGGTGGAGCAGTACCTGGAGGTGTCGCGGGCGATGATGCGCGAGGCGCGCGAGCGCTTCCGGCCCGACATCGTCCACGCGCACCACCTGTGGCTGATGACGGCGCTGGCCCGCGAGGTGTTCGACGACGTGCCGGTGGTGGCCACGAGCCACAATGCCGAGCTGCGGCAGATGGTCAAGGCGCCGCGCCTGGCCCCGCGCGTGGTGCCCGGCATCCGCGCACTGGACCGCGTCTGCGTGCTGACGCCGCAATCGCGTCAGGACACGATGGACGTCTACGGCGTGGACGAGTCACGGATCGCGGAGACGGGTGCCGGCTACGACGGCGGCCTCTTCCATCGGTCGGATCAGCCGCGTCCCGTTCTGCTCGATCGGTTGCGGCGCGAGTTCGGCGTGGATCTGCCGGACGGGCCGCTGGTGACGTTCGTGGGCCGGCTGTCGACGCCCAAGGGGGTGCCGTTCCTGCTGGAGGCCGCCGCGCGGGCCCGTGCCGCGGGGACGGCGTTCCACCTGGTGCTCGTGGGCGCGACGGGCTCGGGCGAGGAGGGCGCGCGGGTGGGGGAGCTGGCGCGCGAGGCGGGGGAGACCGTGATCCACGTGGGCGCGCAGCCGCCGGAGGCCGTGGCGCTCATCCTCCAGTGCTCGTCGCTGTTCGCGCTGCCGTCGCTGTTCGAGGGCCTGCCGCTGACGATGCTGGAGGCGGCGGCGTGCGGCTGTCCCTGCCTGCTGAGCGCGCTGCCGACCATCCGCAGCTGGGTGCCGGCGGGTTGGGTGGATGCCGGCCATTTCCGCCTCGTCCCCGCGCTGGCGACGACGGATGCGGACGTGCCCGTGCCTGCGGACGTGCCGCGCTACGTGGCGGACCTGGCGGATGCGATCGCGTCCATGCTGGCCCGCCCGCGCACGGACGCGGATCGCGCGGACCTGGCGTCGCGCCTTTTGCCGCACTCGTGGGCCGCCGTCTTCGCGCGCTACGAGTCCGTCTACGAGGACGTGCTGGTCGCTGTGTAAAAAACCAACAGAAAATCTCACGCAGAGCCGCAGAGGACGCAGAGTACTTCGTCGCGCGATGAAGTACTCTGCGCCTCTGCGGCTCTGCGTGAGAATGCAGTAAAGCTTAATGACGCTGGATCTACGCGTTCCAGCGCATGGCGGCGAGCGTGAAGTCGTGGGGCAGATAATCCGCGCGGAGCTGCACCCGGAACGCCGCGCGATCCACCAGGCGCAGCGCATCGTCCGGATCCATCAGCACCATCCCCTGCCAGTCGTCCACGCCGGGCGTCCACGTCAGGAAATTGCCCACGACGCCCACCCGCGCCTGCTCCAGCAGCGACGTGATCATCCCAGGCCGCCGCTCCAGCCGCGTGGCCGCGAAGGTCCCGCTCCACACGACCAGGTCGATCTCGTCCTCGATCACCCGTCCGGATCCGTCCCAGCGCCCCATCCGAAAGTCGCCGCCCACGTCACGCCGCGCGTCCTCCACGTTCTCCTCGATGCCGTCCACGCCCACGTAGCGCAGGCCGTCCAGCCGCCCGCGCCGCCGCAGGTACGCCGCGAAGTCGCCCTTGCCGCATCCGAAGTCCAGCAGCGACATCCCGCCCCAGCGTGCGCCCAGCATCGAATCCAGCGCGTCGACGATCACCTCGAAGCGCACCTCCTGGCTGCGTGGCGACGACGCGTCCACCTGGCGCGACGTGCCGCGGTACGTGGTGGCCAGGTGGCTGAACCACGCGACCTCGTGTTCTTCCATGGGATCGATGATCGGCGGGGAGGATGATATCCGGCGGATGCAGCACGATGCCGCGCCGCGCCTCCGCGCGCAATTGCCCGCGGCCGGCACTTTGCTTGTTTCCCGCGTGAACCCCCTGCGCGGAGACCCGATGCGGCGTGCGCTGCTGATCTACAACCCCGCGGCCGGCCAGTGGTGGCGCCGCCCCCGGCCCGAGCACCTGCGCGACACCCTCGCGCGCCACGGCTGGGACGTCACCGTGCTGACGACGGAAGGCCAGGACCACGCGACGGAGCTCGTCCGCGCGCACCTGTCGCCCGAGATCGAGGCCGTGTGGACCTCCGGTGGCGACGGCACCCTGTCCCAGGCCGCCACGGCGCTCGTGGACAGCGGCGTGCCCATCGGCATCATCCCCGTGGGGACGGTCAACGTCATCGCGCGCGAGATCGGCCTGCCGTCCGGCGCGCCCAAGGCCATCGCCGCCATCGCCAACTCGAAGGCGCGCCGCTCCTTTCGTGCGTGGCGGGCCAGCGGGCGGGGCGTGCTGCTGGGCATCGGCGCCGGCTTCGACGCGCGCGCCATGGGCCGCGTGAGCATGGGGGCCAAGCACGCGCTGGGGCTGCTGGCCATCGGCGCGCGGGGCGTGTGGGAGTGGGCGCGCTACGACTTTCCCGCGCTGCACGTGACCGGCGAGGACGACCACGGCCGCCCCATCGACACCGAGGCGACACAGGTGCTGGCCACCATCCCGCGCCACTTTGCCGGGAGCCACGTGCTGGTCCCCGACGCGGACCCGGCGGACCCGTGGATCGACGTTGTCCTCTTCGATGGCCGATCGCACGCGCGGCTGGCGGCGTTCTGGCTGGGCGTTGAGGCGCCGGGCACCCTGCAGCTGCGCGTCCCCGGCGTCCGCGTTCTTCGCGCGCGGCGGCTGTCCATCGTCGCCCGCGACGGCCGCGCCGAGCCCACGCACGTCAACGGCGACGTGGTGGATGCCACACCGTTCCACCTGGAGCCATGGGGCACGGTCACGCTGCTGGCGCCGGAGCGGTGACGGTGGAGCGGCTGCCGCCCATCTGCCTGCTGCGCGAGCGCTTTCACCACAACGGGGACCTGGCGTACTACCGGGAGCTGGCCCTTGCCTGCGGGGGGCCCGTGCTCGAGCTGGGGGGCGGCACCGGCCGCGTGTCCCACGCGCTGGCAGGAGCCGGCGTGGAGGTGGTCTGCGTGGAGCGCGACCCGGCGTGCGTCGCCGTGGCACGCGAGCGGGCGGCGCTCCACGGGGGTCGCATGCGCGTGCACGCGGAGGACGCGCTTACGTTTCGCCCCGACGGCCGCGTAGGGCTGGTGCTGGGGCCCTCCTTCTTCGAGCACCTGGACGGCGCGGCGCTCGCCGGGGTGCTGGCGCGGGTCCGCGATGCCCTGCGTCCCGGCGGGCGGGTGGCGGTGCGCGTGGCCACCCGCGCCTTTCCGGACCGCTCGGACCCGTGGCGGCAAGACGCGCTGCTGGATGACGGGCGCCCCGTGTGGCGCGAGTCGTGGACGGAGCCGGGCCCGGCAGCGGACGTGGTGAACGCGCACGCCCGCTACCACCTGCCGGACGGGACGACGGGAGATGGAAACGCTGCCCATCCCCCGTTGGGACGTGAAGACCCTTCGCGCCCTTTGTGCGGGCGCGGGATATGGCATCGTCGAACAGGCCGGCGACTTTTCGCGCGCGCCGCTGGACTCCGGCGCCGCCTTCGCGCTCCTCGTGCTGGAGCCGGACGGGTAGATCGGTGATCGCGCGAGCCCCGCGTGGCCGCCCTCCCGGCGAGCGCCCGCGCGGAACGCGAACGAGCACGAGCCCTTGGACGCGACCAAAGGAGCTCGCGTACAGATCCAGGAGGCCGGCCCCTGCGCACGGGGGCCGGCCTCTCGCTTTGTCGTGGCGCTTCTCGAGAGATCGACACCCCGGGTGCGGAGGATCGTCATCCGTCATCTCCGGTCGGTTCCGCCGGTCAAGCTTTAGCCTGATCTACGCGTCGGCGAGATCGTTCCATGCTGACCCATGCGCGCATAACCGGCCACTGAAGATACGGGATGATCGCGATCGCCCCTCGCTCGGTTTATCGACAGTTTTGATGTGGTTCGTATACATACGTTTACGTTAAAAATCATCATCAGCGCGTTGAAAGGGGCCGCGCTGTTCACATGTCTAGCTCTTTCAGCGACGTCATGTTTTCTGGATTCAAGTGGGATTGACAACTCGTAATCCGTCTATTTATCGTCTGGAGCAACCGACAATTCAAACCGGCGGGATGGGGAACGTGGCACCTCCGATCAAGCGTCGTCGCGGCGACCTTTTGCGTCGCCTTGTGTGGGGCGGGCTGGGCCTGTGGGCCTGCGTGCTGGGCGTGATGTACCTCACCCGCACGGCCAGGGCCGCCCCCGTGCCCGGCGACCGCGTGCTGAAGCCCGGCGTGTCCATCCGGGGGATGGACGGGCGCGAGGTGGCCCTGCTGCCGCGCGACAGCGCCGTGGCCGTGCTGGCCGCCACGTCGGAGTGCGCCGCGTGCCGCGTGGGCGTGCCCGCCTACCGCGAGATCGCGGCGCGGCTCAAGGCCCAGGGCATCGCGTTTCGCGTGATCGTGGGCAGCGACTCGGCCGCGGCGCGGCAGTTCTCGCTGCTGCTGCCGGACCCGGGCACGGTTACCTGGGATCCTCGAGGAAAGCTGCTGCGCACCATCGGCATTCACGCCGTGCCCACGCTGTACGTGGTGGGACGCGACGGCCGGCTCCTGCGCAGCTGGTCACCGGTTCCTCCCGATCCGCGGATCGCGGAGGTGGTCGCCAGCGCGCCCGGCGCTGCGCGGTAGATATCTGATTCCGGGCATCACAAACCCACACCGGAGGACTTCCTCATGCGCAAGCGGGAAATCGTGTTCGCCGCGCTCGCGGCGTCGATGCTCAGCGCGGGCAGCGCGCACGCGCTGGCGGCCGGCACGAGCTGCATGGACACCTGCAACAACACGTTCGGCTCGGCCATCATCGTCTACCACAAGTCCACGGGCACCTCCGAGGTGCGCGAGCTGAGCGGCTGCGAGACGAGCTACGACTACGTGAACGGGACCGCCACCACCACCTGCACGTACACGTCGTCGGCGGCCTGAGCCCCGGCGGCGCGCCGGCATCCCGCACCCGGGGTGCCGGCGCGACGTGTTTCTGGCGATGCGATCGAACCCATCCACATCCTCCCCGACCGTAAGATCTGTGCTGACGAAGGGCCCTGAATCCGCGCGCCGTGCCCTGGTGGCGCTTGCCGTGCTCCTCGCCGCCTGCGGGGGCGAGGAGCCGGGCGATCCGCCGCCCGCGCAGCTCACCGACCTCACGCGCCACGCCGTGCACGTGGGGCTGGACGAGTCCGGCTCTGCCCAGGGGGCGCTGGGCAAGGTGGTCGCCGCCCGTGTGACGGACGGCGGCAGGCACGTGGTGGTGCTGGACTTTGTGGCCCCGTTCGTAAAGGTGTTCGACGGGCGCGGCCGGCTGGAGTCGGCGTTCGTGGGGACGGGCGGCGGCCCGGCCGAGGCGCGGCACCCGTCCGCGCTGGCCGTGGCCGGCGACTCGCTCGTGCTGGTGGCGGACGGGCGCAACGGCATTACCGTCTACGACCTGCGCGGCACCATCCGCTCGCACGCGCGCCCCAACGGCATCGTGCCCCTTGCCGCCGCCTCGTGCCCGGGGGAGTGGGTGCTGTACGGGCCGCGGATGGACGGCGCGTCGGCCGAGGCGCGCGTGACCCCGTGGGTGCACCGCCTGCGCTTCGTGGGGGCCGATTCCGTGGAGGTGCGCAGCGCGTGGCCCGACACCGTCCCCGAGTTCGTCTCCGCGGGGCTGGCCTACGGCATGGTGCGCGACGGCCGCGACGTGGTGCTGTGGCACACGGGCGGCAGCCGCACCCGCGGCCTGCGCGTTCCCTGCGGCGGGGGCAAGCCCCGCGAAGTGTACGTGGGCGAGCCCTCCAACCGCGCCGCGCCAAAAGACGGCCCGGGCGGGTCCGTGCAGACCTCCGTCCCCGCGGGCACGCGCGCGGCGGCCGGCGTGGCGGCCGTGGGGCAGGGCGTGGTCTTCGGCGAGCGGGTGTTCGTGTCGCCGGAGCACCCGCGTGTGGACTTTACCCTGCTGGCCGGCGGGCTGGCGCGCACGCTGTCCATCGCCGGCGACTTCGTGCTGAACGACAGCCGCCCCGGCGACGGCGTGCTGATGAGCACCAGCGACCCCGTCCCCCAGCTGTTCCTGGTCAAGCCCGACGACTTCCTGGGGATGTTCCCCGCGCCCTGAGCCTGTCATCTTGAGAGGCTGTTCAGGACCCGCGTCCGCGATGCGTCATCCTGAGGGAGCGCCCGCGCGCAACCTGAACGTGCACAGTCCTTTGGGCGCGACCGAAGGATCTTGTGTGCGAGACTCGGAGGCGGATTCCGTGCACGAGGTCGCCCCCGAGCTTCGCGGGCAAGATCCTTCGTCGCCGCTATGGATCACGCATGAGCCGAGATCGCGCGGCGGCTCCTCGGGATGACGCTTCTGCCCATCCGGGTGATCAATATCCTCTGAGTAGGCGTCGGCGACGGCCGGCGGATGGGACGGCGAAGGGCCCGCGCGCACGCCGCGCGCTTGCCGCAGGCTCGCAAATCGCCGTATGTTACGCCGTCTTTACCGCGATCTGGACCGCGCGAATTCGTAACGAAGTCCGCCAATTCGATTTCAACGATGTCTGAACGGAAGATCCGGGTGCTGGTGGCCAAGCCGGGGCTGGACGGCCACGACCGCGGCGCCAAGGTCATCGCCGCCGCCCTGCGCGACGCCGGCATGGAGGTCATCTACACCGGCCTGCACCAGACGCCGGAGATGATCGTGAACGCCGCCATCCAGGAGGACGTGGACGTCGTCGCCATGTCCATCCTTTCCGGCGCGCACATGACGCTGTTCCCCGCCGTGCGCGAGGCGCTGGCGGCCGAGGGCGCCGATCACATCCTCATCACGGGCGGCGGCATCATCCCCGAAGAGGACATGCGCGTCCTCGAGTCCAGGGGGATCGGCAAGCTCTTTGGCCCCGGCACCACGACGGGGGCGGCCGTGCAGTACATCAGCGACTGGTTCGCCGAGCACGGGCGCGACCGCGAGGCCGCCGCGTCCTGAGCGCCGGGGCGGTGCTTCCGCCCATCCCGGCCTCGCCCCGATTCAACGACACCAGAGCGCGCCGACATCCGCCGGCGCGCTCCGTTTGTGCAGGCAGCCTCATGGGATCGAGTGGATTGCGCCGTGACTCTGGATCCACGGGTCAAGCATTCCGTGAGGCCGCGTCACCTGGACGCCGTCTGCAATTGTGCCTTTCCCGCCATCTTGTTACGATCCTCCGTTCGCGGACGTTCGTAACCCACGAGAAGCGGAGAGCACCATGAAGAAGCTGCAGCTGGACAACCTGAAGGTGGAGAGCTTCGACACCACGACCGTGGCCGGGGAGCTCCAGGGCACCGTCGCGGCGCACGAGCTCAACGACACCCTGCGCAACTGCCCCGTGAGCTACGGCGGCACCTGCCTGATCAGCGCCTGCCGCACCTGCTGAGCCTCATCCGCGCGACGCGGTGCGGGCGGGTGCGGCGGCGCGTGCCGTCGCACCCGCCCGCGCGCTTGCCGCGTCGCCGTGAGGCGGCCTAAGTTGGCCCCCCGTTTTCACGTCACCGGCGGGCCCGCCCCGGCCCGCGAGATCGACCGCGAGAGAATGCCCCACGCGAACACGCCCGACACCGACACGCCGCCCGCGTCCAGCCGCGCGCGCGCCCTTGCCGAGGAGCTGCGCGCGCTGGAGGCAAGGCTGCGGCAGGGGGGCGGCCCCAAGCGCATCCAGAAGCAGCACGACGACGGCAAGCTCACGGCCCGCGAGCGCATCGCGCTCCTGCTGGACCCGCGCTCGCGGTTCCAGGAGGTGGGGCTGCTCGTGGCGCACGACCGCTACGAGGGCCAGGCGCCCGCGGCGGGCGTCGTGACGGGCTTTGGCACCGTGTGCGGGCGCGAGGTGGTGGTCATCGCCAACGACGCCACCGTCAAGGCGGGCTCGTGGTGGCCGGAGACCATCACCAAGATGCTGCGGGCGCAGGAGATCGCCATGCGCTGCCGCGTGCCCATCATCTACCTGGTGGACAGCGCCGGCGTAAACCTGCCCTACCAGGGCGGCGTCTTTCCGGGGCAGTACGGCGCGTCGCGCATCTTCTACTACAACAGCATCATGCGGCGCTACCTCAAGGTGCCGCAGATCGCCGCCGTCATGGGCCCGTGCATTGCCGGCGGCGCCTACCTGCCGGCGCTGAGCGACGTGATCCTGATGGTGGAGGGCACGTCGTTCATGGGGCTGGGCGGGCCCAACCTGGTCAAGGGCGCCACGGGGCAGACGGTGGACGGCGAGTCGCTGGGCGGCGCGCTCACGCACAAC
>NZ_DASURI010000064.1:0-3083 GCF_036280135.1 Longimicrobium sp. | reverse complement strand
GCGACGGCCGTCCCCAGGGGGCGGCGCAGGTCGCGATGTGCGTTCATGCTCTCGAATCTCCGGTCTTCAGGGCGTGGTCGTCGTCGTATTGGGAACCGGCGCCGTCGTGGACGAGGTAGCCGGAATGGTGCTCGGGTTCGGGATCGACGGCGTGGTGTCCAGGGGACCCACGCCCTCGGCCGAGATGCCCGCGCCCGTGGGCGTGCCGCCCACGGCGCGGACGACGCCGGCGTCCGCGATCAAAAAGTCGCTGACGGCCTGCGCCAGGTTGGTGCGCGCCTGCAGCAGCTCCAGCCGCGCCTGCGACACCTCCAGCTGCGTGGCCAAGCCCTGCTGGTAGCGCAGCACCGTCAGGTCGTAGACCCGCTGCGCCGCCTGCACGGTGGTCTGCCGCGCGGCGATGGCCGTCCGGGCGCGCTCGCGCTCGCCGGCCGCCTGCTCGTACTGCAGCTGCACGCCCTCGCGCAGCTGGCTCAGCTGCAGGCGCGCCTGCTCGGCCTGCACGCGGGCCCGCTGCAGCTGCGCGGCCCGCTGGCCGCCGCTGAAGAGCGGCACCTGCACCGTCAGGCCGCCCGTCCAGTCCGTGCGCCAGTCGCCGCTCAGGTCGAACGGCGACGAGGGAAACAGCACGCGGCCGTAGTTCATGTTGAGCGACACGCTGGGCAGGAACGCGCCCCGCGCGATGCGGATGTTCTGCTCGGCGATGCTCACCTGCCGCTCCGCCGCCGCCACGCTGGCCCGCCGCGACACGGCCTCGGCCTCGATGGCCGGCTGCGCCAGCGCCTGGGCCGTGGGCACGTCCAGGGGCGTCGTGAGCCGCAGGGGCGCGCCCAGGGTAATGTCCACCAGGCGCTTGAGGTCCAGCGACGCCAGCTGGGCGGCGTTCTGCGCCTGCACCAGCTGCGGCCGCAGGTTGTCGCGCGACACCTCGGCGCGCAGCACCTCCAGCTCCGACGCGCGGCCGGCGCCCAGCCGCAGCCGCTCCTGGGCCAGGAACGCCTCGGCCTGCTCCAGCGCCTGCTGGGCGGACGAGGCCAGCTCCTGGGCCAGCAGGGCCCGCACGTACGCCTCGCGCACCTGCAGCTCGATGTCCGCGGACTGCTCCGTGAGGGTCAGGCGCGCCACCTCGCGGTAGTCGCGGGCAATGCGCAGGGCCGCGCCCGTGCGGCCGCCGCTGTACAGCAGCTGCGAGCCGGTCAGGGTGGCCTGGTACGCGTTCTCCTGGCCAAACGGAAGGTTGCCGAAGAGCGAGCCCAGCCCGCCCAGCCCCGCCAGGGGGGCGTTCTGCTCCAGGTAGCGGACGCGCTCCTCGAGCGACGCGTTGCTGTCGGGCTCAAAGCGCAGCGAGTCCGGCAGGGTGAACCCCCCGCCGCCCTGGAACTGCGACGCGAACGTACGCGTGTAGCCCAGCTGCGCGTTCACCTGCGGAAACACGCCGGCGCGCGCCTCGCGCACCTGCGTCTCGGCCAGCTCCACCTGGCTGCGCGCCAGGCGAATCTCCTCGCTCTGCCCCAGGGCGCGTGCCACCGCCTCGTCCAGCGAGAGCGACACGGAGTCACCCCGCGCCGCCACGGGCCCGGCCGCCGGCACCTGCGCCGCGAGCGCGGCGGGGGTGCCGGCGGCGAGCGCCACGGCGAGCGTCCATCCCAGTCGGTTCATTTTTCCTCCAGGGCGGTCCCCCGCCCGTCGTTGCCTGTCTCGAACGGCCCCGCTCCGGGAGCCGTGCCCCGCGCCGCCACACCCGCCCGCAGCGCCTCGCGCAGCGTGCGGGAGGCGAATCCTCCCGCGGGCGGCGCGCCCACCACCAGCAGCCAGCGCGGCGTTCCCGCCGCCGGCACCCTCACCCGTCCCTCCCGCAGCAGGCGCGGAGCGCGTCGGCGGCGCAGCCGTGCATGCGGGCCAGCACCTCCAGGCGGCCGCGGACGCGCGTGTCGCGCGCGGCGGGCGTCTCCACCCCGGCCGCCAGCAGCTGGCCGGCCTGCTCCAGCCGCTCCATGCGGTGGCGCAGCAGCGTGCGCTCCATCTCCGGCGCGATGCGGTAGAAGTCGCGGCGGTCGCCCAGGTGGCTCACCCGCTCCACCAAGCCCCACGACTCCAGCTGGCGCGCGTTGGTGCTCACGCTGGCCCGGCTTACCTGCAGCCCCTCGGCGATCTCGTCGATGGACAGCTCATCCGGCGTCAGCAGCAGCAGGCCCAGCATGCGCCCGCTCGTGCGGGGCGCCGTATCGCCTTCGAAAAACCGGCCCACCCGCTCCACGAACTCCGCGTCGGCGGGCGCCAGCTTAAGATCCGTGTTGGGCAGCATCGGCACCTGTATCCAATACGTTTAGAACTGATTGAAACTTCATCACGGCTTCCGCATCCTTGTCCACGCCGCGCCCCGTTCAGGCGGAGCGGCGGGCGCGCACCTGGCCCAGCAGGTCGGTGACCACGGCCAGGGCCCGTTCGTGGAACGTGATGGTCCCCGCGAAGCGGTCGCGAACGGTGGCCGACCGTTCACCCACGGCGCCTGCGCCGCGGCGCAGGCGGCCCAGCATGCGGTCCAGCCCGTGCAGCGCGCGCTCCAGCGTGCGCTCGCCGATGTCCGGCGAGATCTGGTAGTAGTCGCGGCGGTCGCCGGCGCGGGTCACGCGCTCCGCGATGCCCAGCTGCTCCAGCAGCCGTGCGTTGCTGCTCGCGCTTCCCTTGCTCACCTGCAGCTGCTCGGCGACGTCGTCCAGGGAGCAGGGCTCCTCCTGCAGCATGAGAAAGCCGAACAGTCGCCCCGCGATGCGCGGCGTGCCGTCCTCCTCGAACTGCCGTCCCATGCTCTCGATGAAGTCGCGTGTGCCCTGGTCCATCCGTCATCCGTGCTGAAGGTGGACCCAAGAATAGCGGATCGGGATCGTTTAGTCAATACTGAACGTACTGCATGAGAGATGGAGATGCGGGACTGAGTGGATGCGGATCGGGGGGATTCGGGATGCGGATGGATGGGGCGCGCGGGAGAGGAGGACGATGTGGGCGCCGGGATCGTGCTGGATGGTGGAGTGTGTCTCGCCCGCGAGGGGGGCCCCCCCCCCCCCCCCCCCCCCCCCCCCCGC
>NZ_DASURI010000063.1:0-19958 GCF_036280135.1 Longimicrobium sp. | reverse complement strand
CCGGCCCCCACCTGACACGAGTGGCCGCCCGTCCGCCAAACCCGTCCTTGCCGGCTGTCCCCTGTACCCTGTCCCCTGTCCCCCGCCGTTGCGGTCCCGGCCCGGCGCAGGCACTTTGCGCAACAGGCCATCACCCGCATCCGCACCGAACCCATGCTCCCACGCATCGCACTCGCCGCCGCGCTGCTGCCGGCGGCGCTCGCGGCCCAGCAGTCCATGCCGGGCTACGCGCCGCAGACCGCCGCGCGCCAGCGCACCGCCGAAGCCGCCGCCGTGCAAGCGCCCTCGCCCGACGTGGCCCGGCGCCACGCCCGCGCCCTCACGGCCGAGCCGCACGTGGCCGGCACCCCCGCCCAGCGCCGCACGGCCGACTACGTCGCGCAGCAGATGCGCGCGATGGGGCTGGAGACGGAGGTGCGCACCTACCGCGTGTGGATGCCGCACGCCACCGCCGTCCAGGTCTGGCGCGTCTCCCCCGATCCCGTGGAGCTGGACCTGGCCGAGCCCGTGGTCCCCGGCGACCCGGCTTCGCAGCAGCCGCAGTACCCCACCGTCAACGGCTACTCCGCCGCGGGCGACGCCTCCGGCGAGGTGGTGTACGTCAACTACGGCCTCGTGGAGGACTACGCCCGGCTGGACTCGCTGGGCGTCTCCGTCCGCGGCAAGGTGGCCGTGGCGCGGTACGGACGCAGCTTTCGCGGCATCAAGGCGCGCGAGGCGGAGCGGCACGGCGCCGTGGCCCTCATCATCTACAGCGACCCGCGCGACGACGGATACATGGCGGGCGAGGTGTATCCCGAGGGTCCCATGCGGCCCGAGGGCGCCGTGCAGCGCGGCAGCGTGATGAACGGCAACGGCGACCCCGCCACGCCCGGCTGGGCCTCCACGGCCAACGCGCGGCACCTGCCGCCGGAGCAGATGGCCATCCCCCGCATCCCCGTCGTGGCCATGGCGTACGGCGACGCGGCGGAGCTGCTGCGCGGCGTGCGCGGCACGGCCATCCCGGCGGACTGGCAGGGCGGCCTCCCGTTCCGCTACCACGTGGGCCCGGGTCCCGTCGTGGCGCGCGTCCGCGTGGAGACGGACGCGGCGACCAACGGGTGGAAGGAAATCCACAACACGTTCGGCATCATCCGCGGGACGGAGTTCCCGGACGAGATGGTGATGGTGGGCGCGCACCGCGACGCGTGGGGCCCCGGAGCGGCGGACAACGTGAGCGGCACCGTGAGCGTGCTGGAGTCGGCGCGGGCCGTGCTGGCCAGCGGCATCCGCCCCCGCCGCACGCTCGTCTTCGCCACGTGGGACGCCGAGGAGTGGGGGCTCATCGGCTCCACGGAGTACGTGGAGCAGGATTCGGCGCGGCTCACGCGGGGCGGCGTGGCGTACCTCAATCAGGACGCCTCCGCGCTGGGGCCCATCTTTGGCGGCGGCGGATCGCCGTCGCTGCGGGCCGCCCTGCGCGACGTGGCGCGCATCGTCCCCGACCCGTCCGGGCAGGGCAGCGTGTACGAGGCGTGGCGGCGCACGGCCGGCGTGCGCGACGGCGAGGAGCCGTCCATGGGCGACCCGGGCGGCGGATCGGACTTCGCGGGGTTCTACAACCACCTGGGCATTCCCCACGCGGACTGGGGCTTTGGCGGCGCGTACGGCGTGTATCACTCGCAGTACGACAGCCAGGCGTGGATGGAGCGCTTCGGCGACCCCAACTACACCAGCCACGCGGCGGCCGCGCGCGTGGGCGCGGCCCTGCTGCTGCGCCTGGCCAACGCCGACGTGGTGCCGTACGACTACGAGGAGTTCGCGCGCACCATGCGCGGCTACCTGCCCATGATGGAGGCCGCCGCGCGCCGCGCCGGGTGGGAGGTTCCCCTGCAGCCCCTGGGCGACGCCATCGGGCGGATGCAGCAGGCCGCCGCGGACTTCCGCACGGCGCGCGACGCGCGGCTGGGCGCGGGCGCGCCGCCCCGCGCCGTGCTGACCGCGACGAACGACGCGCTGCGGGGCGTGGAGCGGGCCCTCACGCGGCCCGAGGGGCTGCGCACGCGCCCGTGGTTCCGCGCGCTGATCTACGCGGCGGATGAGAACAACGGCTACAGCAACGTCGTCTTTCCGTCCGTCAGCGAGGCCATCCGCGACGGCGACCGCGCGCTGACGGAGCGTGAGCTGGCGGACCTCGTCGCCCGCTTCGACGCCGCCACGGCGGCCCTCGTCGCCGCGCGCCAGGCCATCGCCGGGCGCTGAGCTCGTGAGCAACGGCGGCTCACACGGGTTGACGGTGGAAGGCGCGCCGCCGGCACGAGCGCGCGGGATGGCTCTACGGAAAGGATTGCACACGGGGCCTTCGGCCAACGGGGTCAACGGTTTTTCCATCCGTTACCGTTCCCTCCGTTGGCCGAAGGCCCCGTGTGAGAATGCTGTTGGGTTCCTTCGGACCCAGCCCAAACGAGAAAGCGGCGGTGCGCTGGGTAGCGCACCGCCGCTCGCTTCATCGGGCCCGGCCGGGTGGGTCAGCTGTCGTCGCCGCCCATGCCCAGCGAGCCGAACGCGTCCTGGTTGGCCAGGAAGAACTGGATGTTGGACTTGAGCACGCCGTTGGGCATGTCGTTCAGCGCCTCGTCGCCGCCCATCTGCACCGCGATGGACCCGAACATGGCCTGCAGCATGGAGAAGAGGAACGTCACGTACTCGCGGCTGCTGAGCCCCGCGCCGTTGATGGCGCTCTTGATGCGCGGCTCGCTGTCGAACGCCGCCGCGATGTCGGTGATGTTCAGGTTCTCGGGATTGTCCGTGTCCAGCTGGTCCTCAAGGTCGAAGTTCTCGCCCTCCAGCCCCTCCAGCGCCTGCGTGGCCGCCAGGAACTTGGTGAGGTTGGCCGTCGTGAGCCGGTAGTTGGCCAGGGCCGGATCGTTGAACATCTGGCCCAGCGCGCCCGGCTGCGCGGCGGCGTCGGACGTGTCGGCGGCCACGGCGGCGAGCGACAGGCCCACGATGGCGAAGATACGGGCAAAGGCGCGCGGCACGCGGCGCACGGCGTCGATCACGGTCATTGGAAGGGCTCCTGCGGAAGAAGTCGATGTCGGGCTGCGGACGAGGGCGGGCGCGCAAGGGCGGGTCCGCGAGCGCCTCCGCGGCGACTGGCCCGGTGTGGTACGCGGTTCCTCCGCCAGAGTTTCACCGGGTGGATGATGATTGCGGACGCGCCCCGCCGCCGCGCATCTTCCTCCATCCGCCGCATCCGCCGACCAGCGATCGAGATCCGCCATGCGAACCACCCTCCGCGCGCTCGCCCTCACGGCCGCCCTGGCGCCCGCCGTCCACGCGCAGACGGCCGCGCCCGTGGAGGTGCCGGCCCGCTTCGTCGCCGGGCGCGTGATGGTGGACGTCGTCACCGCGTCGGGCGACACGCTGCGGTTCTTCACGGACACGGGCGGCGGCACGGCCATGCTGCACCCCGACGTCGTGGCGCGGCTGGGGCTGGCGGTGGACTCCGTGCGGATGGACGGCGAGGCGAACCCCCTGGTGGACGTTCCGCCCCTGCCGGCGGGCTCCCCGTTCCCGCTGCCGGGCGGGCCGTTTCCCGGGCGGCTGCTGGTGAGCCCGCCCACGCCCACCATCCACGACGGATACCACGGGATGCTGGGCCGCGTGTGGTTCGCGGAGCGCGCGTGGACGTTCGACTACCCCGCCGGCCGCCTCTTTCTGCGGGCCCCCGGCGACCTGCCCCCGCACGACGCCGCGCACCGCGTCCCCCTCGGCTTCAAGGTGAACCGGGCGGGCCAGCGGACCACGCACTTTCCCCGTATCCGCATCGAGGTGGACGGCGACTCGCTGGACCTGCTCTACGACAGCGGCGCCAGCCTGGGGATGACGGACAGCGCGCACGCCGCCCTGGCCGACGGCGGCCCGGCCATCCGCGGAACGAGCTTCATCGTGGCGCAGGTGTTCGACGGCTGGCGGGCGCGGCACCCCGACTGGCGGGTGATCGAGCGGGCCGAGCGCGGCACGGGCGCGGCCATCATCGAGGTGCCGCGCGTGTCCATCGGCGGATACGAAGTGGGGCCCGTGTGGTTCACGCGGCGGCCCGACCGCAACTTCCACGAGTACATGTCGCAGTGGATGGACCGGCGGATCGACGGCGCGCTGGGCGGGTCGGCCCTGGGCTACTTTCGCGTGACGGTAGACTACCCCAACGCCGTCGCCGTCTTCGAGCGCCCCTGATCCTGGGTCCGGAAAAGCAGTTGTTTTCCTGAGGGGCCCTCGCGAACTCGACCGTGCATGGATGCGTGCGGCCCCGAAGGATCTTCCCGCCCTGGCAAGGACCCGGTCCAGCAGCGAAGTCCCCTGCCTCGCGAAGGAGATCCTTCGGTCGCGCCCGTAGCCGTGTGAGCGGGCGAGTCCCGCGCGGGCGCTCCCTCAGGAAATCAACGCCTATACACGGTGTTTATGCAGATTTGATGTGACGAGCCGGATGAGGATGGCGGATGGATACAACACGGAGGCGCCGGAATGCATCCGGCGCCCCCGCTTTGCGTTCATCCGGCACCCGACGCCGTCAGAAGGTGGAGAACACCACCTCGCGATGATCGCCGGGCTCGAAGTCCACCCGCTGCCGGTCCACGAGACGGTTGGACGGCCGGACGCGCTGGGGCAGCACGCCCGAAATGGAGCGGGGCGTCCTGGTCTGCCGGGTGATCGGGGCGGTCCAGGCCGTGACGGTGGCGCGGCTGCTGCCCCGCGGAGAGAACCGGTACACCGTGTTTTCGCGCCCCTCCAGCATGCGCTGCCCCAGGCACGTGTTCTCCGTGCACAGCTGCACGCGAAGGGGAATCTCGGACGCGTTGCGGACCTCGATGGCCACCGGCGCGTCGGGTTCCGGGCCGCTGCCGGACCCGTTGGAGGCGGCGCAGCCCGCCGCCAGGACGGCCACGAGCGGGACCAGGACGAACGTCGAGCGCTTCATCACCACTTCCTCCTGCATCGAAAGGGTGCTGCCGGACTGCTGGAATGCCGGCCCCCGGGGCAAATCGCGTTCACCCGCGCTTCCCAGCGTTTTCCAGCCTTTCCGCCCCCGGACGAACGCGTACCGTCCAGAATCCCGGAAATCACCCGTCCCCGCGAGAGGGCGTCCGATCTGGACGCGGGATCAGCCGGCGCCGCCGGCCAGGGGCAGGCGCAGGGTAAAGGCGCTGCCGCGGCCCATCTCGCTCTCCACCGTCACGTCGCCGCCCAGCAGACGCGCCAGGTTGCGCGTGACGCTCAGTCCCAGCCCCGTGCCGCCCACGCGCCGGGTGGGCGCCTGCTCCACCTGCGAGAACGCGTCCCAGATGCGCTCCTGGTTCTCCGGCGCGATGCCGATGCCCGTGTCGCGCACGCGCAGCACGGCCTCCGCGCCTTCTTCCGCCAGCGTGAACAACACCTCGCCCGCGTCCGTGAACTTGACGGCGTTGGAGAGCAGGTTGAGCAGGATCTGGTGCACCTTGCCGGTGTCCGTCGTGACCCAGACGGGCTCCGGCGCCAGGTCCACGCGAAACGCCAGCCCCTTCTCCCGGGCCAGCGGCTCCACCAGGGCGCACGCCTCGCGGGCCAGGGCGGCCAGGTCCACGCGCTCGCGCAGCACCTCCTCGCGCCCGGCCTCCAGCCGCGAGAACAGCAGCACCTCCTCGATGAGCCGCAGCAGGTGCTTGCTGCCGATGCGGATGCGGCCCAGCTGCTCTCGCTGGGGATCGTTCAGGTCGCCGGCCACCCCCGCGTCCAGCAGGTCCGCGTAGCCGATGATGGCGTTGAGCGGCGTCCGCAGCTCGTGCGACATCACCGCCAGGAACTCGCTCTTGGCGGCGTTGGCGTGGATGGCCTCGGCGTACAGGCGGGCGTTGTCCACGGCCAGGGCCACGCGCCGCCCCAGCTCCTCCAGCCGCGCCGCGTCCTCGCCCGTGTAGCGGGGAATCGCGTCGGCCGCGGCCAGGGTGAGCGCGCCCAGCACCTGCCCGCGCGCCACGAGGGGCACGGAGACGTACGAGCGGATGCCCGCCATGCGCAGGGTGCCTTCCGCCTCCTCGCCGCCGGCGTCGCGCAGGAACTCGCTGCGGCCCGAGAGCGCCACCTCGAAGGGGCCCGCGCCCCGCCGGTCCACGGGGAACGCCGTGTCCATGGACGCCGCGTGGCCCTCCGCGTCCTGCCCCGCGGCCCGCGCCACGCGCCGCAGGCCGTTCTCGTCCACCACGTCCACGGCGCACCAGTCCCCCAGCGACTCCACGGCCAGGCGCGCCACGCGGGGCAGGTTCACCTCGAAGTCCATGGACGCCGCCAGGGCCGCGCCGGCCTCGGAGTACAGCCGCTGCCACGCGTCCACCCGGCGGCGCTCCGTGAGGTCCGTGTGCGCGCCCACCCACTCGCGCACCTGGCCCTCGCCGTCCAGCACGGGGATGGCGCTCACGCCCACGTAGCGGTACTCGCCGTCGTGGCGGCGCAGGCGGTACTCGTCCTGGTACAGGGTGCGGGTGCCCACGGCCTGCGTCCACGCACGCCGCACGCGCCCGCGCTCGTCCGGGTGCACGCAGCCCAGCCACCCCCAGCCCAGCGACTCGTCGGGGGCCTGCCCCGTGAAGTGCGTCCACCCGGGCTGCTCCTGCGCCACCTCGCCGGAGGGCGGCGTGGTCCACACGAACTCCGACGTGGCGGCCACGAGCGAGCGGAACCGCTCCTCGCTCTCGCGCACGGCCGCCTCCACCTCGCGCGAGCGGAGGAGGGCGTTGACGGTGGCCACCAGCTCGCGGGGCTCCACGGGCTGGGTGAGGTAGCCGTCGGCGCCCAGGTCCAGCCCCTGCACGCGGTGCTCCGCCGTGCGGTACGCGGCGGACAGGTACAGCACGGGGATGCCGGACGTCTCGGGGTCCGTCTTGATCTGCCGGCAGACCTCGAAGCCGTCCACGTCGGGCAGGTTCACGTCCAGCAGCACCAGGTCGGGGTGCTCGCTCTCCACCAGCCGCAGGGCATCGTTGCCCGTGGCGGCCTCGTGCACCTCGAACCCCGCCTGCCGCAGCACGCGCGACGTGGCGTAGCGGCCGGCCTCGTAGTCGTCCACGTTCAGCACGAGCACGTGGCGGCGGATGCGGTCGCGCTCCCGCCGGCCCAGGGCGGGCGCGTCAGCCTCCCTCATGGCGTTCCTCAGCCGATGGTTCCGGTGTGTCGGCCCCGCGGTACTCGCGCGGCACGACGAGCGTAAAGGTGGAGCCGCGGCCCGGCTCGCTCTCCAGGGTGAGCGAGCCGCCCAGCAGCTCCGCGAGCTTGCGCGAAAGGGGGAGCCCCAGCCCCGTGCCGCGGCGGCGGCGCTGCAGGCTGCCGTCCACCTGGGCAAAGTCCTCGAAGATGCGGTCCTGGTCCTCGGGCGCGATCCCCACGCCCGTGTCGGCCACGGTGAACGCCACGGTGTCGTCGTCCGCGACGCGCGCGGCCACCCGCACCTCGCCCGCCTCGGTGAACTTGAGGGCGTTGGACACCAGGTTGCGCAGGACCTGGGCGAGCTTGGACTCGTCTGTCCGCAGGGGCGGCAGGGCCGAGGCGTCGTCGAACACCAGCTGCGTGGTCTCGCCCGTCAGCAGGGGGCGCAGGGTGGCGCGCAGGGCGCTGAACAGGTCCGCCGCGTGGAACTCCACCGGGTACACGGTGAGCTTGCCCGCGTCCACCCGCGCCGTGTCCAGCAGGTCGTCCACCATGTTGAGCAGGTCGCGGGCGCTGCGCCGCACGAACCCCACCTGCTTTTCCTGCTCGTCCGTGAGCTCGCCGTCCACGCGGTCCAGCAGCAGCCCGCTCAGGGCCAGGATGCTGTCCAGGGGCGTGCGGAACTCGTGGCTCATGTACGACATGAACTGCGCCCGCAGGGCGTTGGCCCGGCGCAGCTGCTCCACCCGCTGGTCCAGCTCGGCGTAGAGCGCCACGACGCCGCGGTTGGTGTCCTCCAGCTCCTGGTTCAGGACGGCCATCTCCTCCTGCCGCACCCGCACCTCGGCCAGGGCCCCGGCCAGCTCCGCGTTCTGCCGCGCCAGCTCGTCCACGGGGTCCGGCGGGTGCAGGCGCGCCAGCTCCGCCGCGACCCGCGCCCGGACGCGCTCGTCCACGGGCGGGGCCGTGCGGGGCAGGCGCTTGGCCATCTGCACCGTGGTCCCCTCGCCGGGCACGGAGCGCAGGTCAAAGCGGTCCATGAGCCGCCGCGTGCCCACGATCCCCATCCCCATCCCCGTCCGCGACACGTAGCGGCCGTCCAGGACGTCGTCCAGGTGGGGAATGCCGGGGCCCCGGTCGCTCACCCGCGCCACGACGGCCTGCCCGCCCGGCCCGGCCTCCACGTCGAACTCGATGCGCCCGCCGCCGGCGTAGCGCACGGCGTTGCGGGCGATCTCGGAGACGGCCGTGGCGAATCGCACCACGTCCTGCCCCTCGGCGCCCACGCCCTCCGCCACCTGGCGGGCCAGCTGCCGCGCGGCCACCACGTCGGCGTCCGCGCGAAGCTCCAGCAGGGCCAGGGGCGCGCTCACGACGGCTGGATCTCGCGGGCCACGACGACCGTGGCGTCGTCGCGGCCGCGGCAAAAGTCGCGGTACAGCACGGCGGCGATGACGGCGGGGTCGCGCAGGGCCAGCCCGGGGTACTTCTCCAGCTGCCAGCGGGTGCTCACGCCGTCGGAGTGCATGACGAACAGGCCGCGCGGGGGAAGCGGGTACTCGAACAGCTGCACCTTGCGCATCTCGTGCCCCACGATGCCGTTGTGCGACACCAGGCTGCGCGTCTCGCCCGGCGCCCAGAGCGTGGCGGCGATGTTGCCCACGCCCGCGTAGCGCACCGTCCGCGCCTCCAGGTCGATCTCCGCCACGGAGACGGCCGCGCCGCGGGTGGGCCGCAGGGCGGAGTGCATGCGTTCCAGCAGCCGCTCCGGCCCGTCTTCCCAGTGCTCGTCGAACACGCGCACGGCCCCGATGGACGCCGTGGCCGCGTCGGGCCCGTGCCCCAGGCCGTCCGCGCACACCAGCACGCAGCGCGACGGCCCGTGCGCCGACGACCACGCGTCGCCGCACACGGGCTCGCCGGGCTTGGCCACGCTCACGGCGCCCACGGACACCTCCACGTCCGCCGGTCCCGGGTCCGCCGCCCACACGCGGGACATGAGGACGGTTCCCTGCCCCGCCTGCGAGAACAGCTCGAACTCGTCCGACAGGCGCGACAGGGCGCCCAGCCCCGTCCCCGGGCTTCCCGCCGTGCTGAACCCGTCGCGCAGGGCGTCGGCCACGCTGGGAATGCCCGGCCCGCGGTCCACCGTCAGCAGCTCCACGCCGCGGGCGGGCCCGCGGCCGCAGGGGCGCACGATGACCACGCCGCCGCCGTGCGCGTGCTTGGCCAGGTTGGTGGCCGCCTCCGTGGCGGCCAGGGCCGCGCGCCCCGCGTCCGTCTCGCCAAAGCCCAGCACCTGCGCCAGGGCGCCCACGCGGCGGCGCACCTCCCCCGCGCCCGACGGGTCGGTGACGTTCAGGGCAAAGCCGCCGTTCACTTCCACTTGGTCACCGTGATCCGCGTTCCCTCGCCGGGCGCGCTCTGGAGGGAGAACTCGTTCACGAGCCGGCGGGCGCCGCCCAGGCCCAGGCCCAGGCCGCCGCCCGTCGTGTAGCCGTCCTGCAGCGCCCGCTCCACGTCGGGGATGCCGGGTCCCTGGTCTTCGAAGGTCAGCCGCAGCCCCACGCGGATGCCCTCCTGCAGCTGCTCCATGCGCATGGCCCCGCCGCCGCCGTACACCACGGTGTTGCGGGCCAGCTCGCTGGCGGCCGTCACCAGCTTGGTCTGGTCCACCAGGCTGAAGCCCATCTCCACGGCCCAGGCGCGGACGGCCTGCCGCGCGCGCACCACGTCGTCCTCGGCGCGCAGGGGGCGGGTTTCATCCTTCCGGACCGCCATCGTCGTCTCCCGCGGGCGGCGCGTCGTCCAGCATCCCGGCCCGCAGCAGCTCCATCCCGCGCTCCACGTTCAGCGCGGTGCGGACGCCCGGGAGCGAAAGCCCCAGCTCCACCAGGGTAATGGCCACGGCGGGCTGCATGCCCACCACCACCGTCTCGGCGTCCAGCACCCGCGACATGGCGGCGATGTTGGCCAGCACCCGGCCAATGAAGCTGTCCACCACCTCCAGCGACGAGATGTCGATGAGCACGCCCCGCGCGCCGTCGCGGACAATGCGGTCCGTCAGGTCGTCCTGCAGCGCCAGGGCCAGCCGGTCGTGCATGTCCACCTGGATGGTGACCAGCAGCACCCGGCCCATCTTGAGGATGGGGATGCGTTCCATGCTCAGGCCCGCGCCCGCGTGACCGCGTACCCCGTCGTGCGCAGGGCCACGGCGATGGCGTCGGCCAGCGTGGCCTTGGTGGTCACGTTCTCCAGGACGATGCCCAGGTGCACGATGGTCTGCGCGATCTGCGGGCGAATGCCGCTGATGACGCACTCCGCGCCCATCAGCCGGGCCGCCGCCACCGTCTTGATGAGGTGCTGCGCCACGAGCGTGTCCACCGTGGGCACGCCCGTGATGTCGATGATGGCCACCTGCGCGCCCGTCTCCACGATGCGGGTGAGCAGGTTCTCCATCACCACCTGCGTGCGCGCGCTGTCCAGCGTGCCGATGAGGGGCACGGCCACCACGCCCTCCCAGATCTTCACCACGGGGGTGGACAGCTCCAGCAGCTCCTGCTGCTGCCGGGCGATGACCTCCTCGCGGCTGCGCTGGTACACCTCCGTGGTGAACAGGCCCAGCCGGTCCAGGAGGTGGCCCGCCGCCCAGGTGGCCTCGGCCAGCGCGGACGGGTCCGCCACCCGCTCGCGCAGGCGCTGGAACAGCGGCTGCTTGAGCGAAAAGACGAACATGGCCGTCTCCGTGGGGCTGAAGCCCTGCAGGGCGCGGGAGCGCGAGACGCTGGACAGCAGGTCGCGCAGGGGCTCCCACTGGGGTCCCATGATCTCCTGCGCGCCCTGCTGCACGGGCCCGCGCAGCAGCGCCAGGAACTCGGCGGACTGCTGCCGCAGCTCCACCTCGGACATCAGGTCCCGGCGGTGGGCGCCGTTGGAAAGCTGCTCACGGATCCACTCGTCCAGCAGCCCCTGCTCCTCTTCGGAGAGAAGGGCGGCCAGGGTGTTCGGGGTGTCGGGCATGGCGTCTCGGGTCCGCCGCGGGCGGGCGGAGGTCGGGAGGGGTGATCGGCGCTGCGATCCAGGCGCCGGGGCAGCCCGGCAAGGGAAACGTACGCCGAAAACGCGCGGCGCGGCAAGGCTTTCCCTCGGCGCGCAAACGTTTGTCTACACGCGATCTCCGTGCCGCGGGACCGCGTGCTCGCGCGGAGTGAGGCAGGGGCAGGGGAGGAACTTCAACGGCAACGGCATGGTCACGCAGAGCCGCGGAGGGCGCGGAGTACTTCATCGCGTGGACGAAGTCCTCCGCGGCTCCGGCAGGATGCGGAGCGTTCCGTCGACCGTGCCGGCGCAAACGACACCGGCCGCCCGAACGGGGCGGCCGGCGGCGATCTGCATCGTTGTTACCGGAGAAGGGGATACCGCAGGACGGCCGGCTCGGGATCGTGGCGAACCGCGTACAGCGTGCTCCCGCCAGGGTCCACCGCGATCGCGAGGGCAAGGGCGTCCAGCGCGTATCGCGCCCGCAGCCTGCCGTCCCAGTCGAACGCGTGCACTTCGACGCCAAAGCTCGCCTTGCCGGGGCGCTCGGCGCGCGTGGCGCCGGAGTACAGGGCGTACAGCCGGTCGTCCGTCGCGAACAGGTCCACGTAGCCAAAGCGCAAATCGTCGCCCGTCCCCATGACGGGTGCTCCCGCGCGGACCTTCGGCTCGTACACGGGCTCGAAGTTCGCCGGCCCCCGGCCAACGGTGACGAGCCGCCCGTCCGTCCCGTAGATCTCCACCCGGTCCGCGTGACGCGTGCCGATGGCAAGCAGGGGCCGCGATGGATGCCGGACCAGCGTTCCCGCGTATGCGTGCTGCGCCACGGCCGGCGGGGTGTTGGGCTTTGCGGGCGGCAGCGGCCCCACCACGTCTCGCGGCTCACCCGCCGCGTCGAACCGGGCAAGGCGGCCGGTGGTGAACATCCCCGAGCTCACGAGCAGCGAGTCCGCCGTCCACACCGCCGTCATGGGCAGATGGTCGCCCCGCAGCACAAGCGTGCGCCGCAACGGGTTGGGCGCTCCCGCGAGCAGCGCGGACACATCCAGCAGCGTCAGCCGGACCTGGGCGGGATCGAACAGCCACACCTCGCGCGGGCCGGCCGACTGAATGCCCCACAGCGACGAAAACTCACCCGGCCCTTCTCCCTGGCGCCCCCACGAGGCGAGGTACCGGCCGTCCGCGCGGGCAATCACGTGCAGCGCGTGGGGCCGCGGAACGTCGCCCACCAGCACCCAGTCTCCCGCGACCCCAATGCTCTGCGGGCGGGAGAGCCTGTCGCCGCCGTACAGCACCGTTCCGGTGAGCGGCTCGACCACCGGCACGTAGGCGGCCGCATCGGGCTTTCCCTCTCCGCAGGCGGCCATTAGGCACGTGGCCACGAGGAGCCCTGCCCGCGCGAACGGACGCGTGCGGCTCACGTCTGCTGGACCGCGCACGATCCGGCGCTGCCGTTCATGTAGGCGTCCGCGACGCGCACTCCGTTGATGAAGCAAAGCGACTTTTCCTCGTAGCAGCAGGTTCCGTCCGCACAGGCGGTGGCGGGAACCAGGCCGCGCTCCGGAGAGAACGTAACGGGCGAGACGGCGGCGGGTACGGCGGCCAGCACCAGGAGAATCCGCAGGCGCCTGGGTGAAATCACGTGCATTGTTGTTCCAGGGTTCGGCGGGATCAGGTCTGCGAGACGACTTTGCAGCCGCCCTGGGGCTTGTAGTAGTAGTTGGGCTCGGCGTGCGTGCCCACGACGCAGGTGGATTTCTCCTCCGGACAGCAGGTCCCGTCCTGGCAGGCAGCCTCCTGCACTCGCAATCCGCCCGCGCCAACGGTGACGGGAGCAGACGCAGTGATCACGGCGCCCGCGAGCAGGAGGGCTCGCGGGAAGATTCGCTTCGGCATTCGGCCTCCAGAAAGGCGGGAGGGGTGGGAGAGCCAGCTACGGCAGCGCGAGCGCGACGTGCACCACCTCCCCGGGTGTGTAGTCGACGGGGAAGTTGGCGATTCGGGTGCCGCGTCGTACGGTCACCACCGCGCGCGACACCTTGCCCGGGCTGACGCGATAGCGTGCGGTGCCGCCGGGCCGAATGTCCCGGAACGCGGAGCAGCCGGACGCCCCGCACACCTGGGTGGGCAGTGTCGTGGCCGTGGGATTGTGCACCACGACGGTGACCGGTGCGGGCTCGCCACTCGCGACCGCGCGCGGCGCACATCCCGTTGCGGCCGTCAGGATAAGCACCGGCAGGATAACGGAGTATCGCATGAGAACCGCTCCTATTGCGCATTGAGAATTCCCATAAAGAATAGTTTACGCCACTTGCATTCACAAGCATCCTGGCTGTTACCCAAACGCGCACGCCCCCGTCTGGCTGGATTCCGCGCGCCGACCCGAACCGGTTGCAGTTCTCTGCGTCCTCTGCGGCTCTGCGTGAGAAACGCAGTTGCAGTACTCTGCTGCCCCTGCTCCCTCTGCGTGAGAATGCAGTTCCCGCTCGAAACCCGGCGTAACGAAAAAGCGCGCGGCCCCGCAAGGGAGCCGCGCGCTTCCGTCCCATCCACCGAACCGGCGGACGCTACTGCATCACGGGCAGGGAGCCGGGGCCACCCTGTCGATCCAGCCCCGCGCCCAGGGGCACCTTGATGCACGCCGCGAAGTGCCCGCCGCCCTTGTCGGCCAGGGGCGGGACGATCTTGGCGCAGTCCGCGTCCTTGAGCGGATGATGGCAGCGCGGGTGGAACGGACAGCCGCTGGGCGGGTTGGCCGGCGAGGGCACGTCGCCCTGCAGCACGATGCGCTCGCGGCGAACCCGCGGGTCCGGGATGGGCACGGCCGAGAGCAGCGCCTGCGTGTACGGCATCAGCGGGTTGCGGTACAGCTCGTCCGCGTCCGCCAGCTCCACGATGCGGCCCAGGTACATCACCGCCACGCGGTCGCTGATGTGCTCCACCACCGACAGGTCGTGCGCGATGAACAGAAAGCTCAGGCCGAACTGGTTCTGCAGGTCCTGCAGCAGGTTGATGACCTGCGCCTGCACCGACACGTCCAGGGCCGACACGGGCTCGTCGCACACGATGAGCTCCGGCTCCACGGCCAGCGCCCGCGCGATGCCCAGGCGCTGCCGCTGCCCGCCCGAGAACTCGTGCGGGTAGCGCACGGCGTGCTCCGGGCGCAGGCCCACCACGCGCAGCAGCTCGGCGATGCGGTCGTTGGCCTTTTGCCCCGTGGCGATCTTGTGGATGGCCAGCACCTCGCGGAGCATGTCCGCGATGGTCATCCGCGGATTCAGCGAGCTGTACGGGTCCTGGAAGACGATCTGCACCCGGCGCCGCATGCGCCGCAGGTCGTCCTTGCCCATCTCCATGATGTTGCGCCCGTCGAACACGGCGCTGCCGGCCGTGGGCTCGATGAGCCGCAGGATGGCGCGCCCCGTGGTGCTCTTGCCGCAGCCGGACTCGCCCACCATCCCCAGCGTCTCGCCCTTGCGCAAAAAGAACGACACGCCGTCCACCGCCTTGACGTCGCCCACGTGGCGGTTGAAGAGGCCCTTGCGGATGGGGAAGTACTTCTTGAGCCCCTTTACCGTCAGCAGGGCGTCGGCCGGCGGCTCCATGTCGTCGGGCGTCTGGCCGCGCAGGTCGCTGTCGCCCTTGGCGGGGGGCAGCACGTCGCGCTCCGCCGGCGTCTTGTGCACGGCCGCGCGCGTGTCGTCGCCCGTCACGGGCCCGCGCTCCAGCCCCGCACCGATGAGCGGCTCCGAGACGGAGCGCGGCCCCTCGCCGCCGCTGCGCTGGCCGTCCGCGGCGCCCCGGCCGCCGGCGGGGGTGCGCCCCTCGGGCGTGTTCGCCATCAGGCCACCTCCTCCCCGCCCGCGCCCGGCGCCAGGTCCGGGTCACCCGCCGTGGGCGTGGCCGCGCCCGTCCCCGTCAGCGCGCCGTCGGGGGTAAAGCCGCCCGTCTGCCGGCGCACCTCCTCGCGGCGCTCCGGGTACTTCACCAGCCAGCACTTGTTCTTGCGCCCGGGGCCGATCTCGAACAGCGGCGGCGCCTCCTTCTCCGTCTTTTCCCAGCCGTACGGGCAGCGGTCGTGAAAGCGGCAGCCCACGGGCCAGTTGGTGGGCGCCGGCACCACGCCGGGGATCACGGCCAGCCGCTCCTTCTCGCCGCCCAGCTTGGGCATGGAGCGCAGCAGCCCCTCCGTGTACGGGTTCTGGGGGTTGTGGAACACGTCGTCCACGGGCCCCTCCTCGAACACCTGCCCCGCGTACATCACGATCACCCGGTCGCACGTCTCGGCCACCACGCCCAGGTCGTGCGTGATGAGGATGATGCTCATCCCCAGTTCGCTCTGCAGCCGGTTGAGCAGCTCCAGGATCTGCGCCTGGATGGTCACGTCCAGGGCCGTCGTGGGCTCGTCGGCAATGAGCAGCTTGGGGTCGCACGCCAGCGCCATGGCGATCATCACGCGCTGGCGCATGCCGCCGGAAAGCTGGTGCGGGTACTCGTCCACCCGCTGGTGGGGGATGGGGATGCCCACCAGCTGCAGCATCTCGATGGCCCGGTCGCGCGCGGCCTTCTTGCCCAGCCCCTGGTGCAGCCGCAGCGACTCGATGATCTGGTCGCCCACGGTGAACACGGGGTTCAGCGACGTCATGGGCTCCTGGAAGATCATGGCGATGTCGTTGCCGCGGATCTCCCGCATCCGCTTTTCCGACGCCGCCGCCAGGTCCTCCACGCCGTCCTCGTGGCGAAAGAGGATGCGCGAGCCTTCCTGGATCTTTCCCGGCGGCGACGGGATCAGGCGCATCACGGAAAGCGAGGTGACGGACTTGCCGCTCCCCGACTCGCCCACGATGCCCAGCGTCTCGCCGGGGTTCACGTGAAAGGACACGCCGTCCACGGCGCGCGCCACGCCGTTCTCCGTCGTGAACCAGGTGCGCAGGTTCTCCACCTGCAGGATCGGCCCGCCCGCCGCCGACGGCGGCACGACCGAGATGTCCGGTTGCGTCAAATCAGCCCCCATTCCCTGAGCGCCGTGATGGCACGCGGCCGCTCCACCCACATCCATGCCGGGTCGATCCACATCCCGGGAAGCACCCGGCTGGTGGCTCGCGGGGGATCGCCCGGCGGCACGAGTTCGTACGTACCCGTCTCCGATCGCGAGTAGACCTCCAGCGTCTCCGCGTCCGGATCGATGATCCAGTACTCCGGGACTCCGGCCTGCTGGTACTCCAGGCACTTCTCCCGCCGGTCACGCACGCGGCTCTCGGGGCTGATGATCTCGATGGCGAGGTCCACCGGCCCGTCCACGAACGTGCGCTTGAAGCGGTATGTGTGCTCCGGCGTGAGATAGAACACGTCGGGCTCGCGGCCCACGCGGGGCCCGAGCCGGACCTGGAAGCCGGCCTGCGCGGCCAGCCCGTCGATCTCGTTGAACTCCAGGTACCCGGCGATCGCGCTGTACAGGAACCCCGCGATCAGCAGGTGCCGGTCCGTCGGCGGAGTCATCTCCACCACCTCCCCGTCCACCCATTCCGCGCGAACCCCGCCGTACGCCGCGAGGAAGTCCTCGTAGCTGATCCCGCCGGGCCGGTGCTCCAGCTGCGCGATCATGCTCACACCCCCCATTCCGCGAAGACGGCGGGCATGCGGGGCGGCGGCTGCTGCCACAGCCAGGCGACCGGGATCCACAGTCCCCGCAGCACGTCGCTGCGCAGGACCTCCGGATCACCCAGCGCAACGACCTCGTAGACGCCCCGCGGCCCCAGCCGGTACGCTTCCACCCGCTCCCGGAGCGGATCCACCAGCCAGTATTCCGGCACCCCCGCCTGCTCGTACTCGTAGTACTTCACGCCCCGGTCCACCGCCCGCGTGGAAGGGCTGACGATCTCGATCACCAGGTCCGCGGCCCCGTCCACGAACGTTCCCTGCACCCGCTCCGCGTTCTCGGCGCGGATGAAGAACACGTCGGGCTCGCGGGCGACCTCCTCGCTCAGCCGCAGGGGGTACGCGTTGACGTACGTCTCCCCCAACCCGCCGTTCGCATCCGCCCAGTACTGGATGATGGCCGCGAGAAACCGGCTCAGCCGCCCCTGCGGCTCGTTCCCTGGACTCATGACGTAGGCCTGCCCCCCCACCCATTCCGCGTGCACGCCGTCGTAGGCCTCGAGAAACGCCTCGAAGCTCATCTCCCGCGCATCCACCTGGACGGGGCCGACGTGCGTGGCCATGCTCACCTCACGTCCGCAGGCGCGGGTCCAGCGCGTCGCGCAGGCCGTCGCCCAGCAGGTTGAAGGCGACCACCGTGAGCACGATGGCCAGGCCCGGGAAGGTGGCGATCCACCACGCCTCCGTGAGCGCGTCGCGGCCGTCGGCCACCATGTTGCCCCAGCTGGGGGTGGGCGGCTGCACGCCCAGCCCCAGGAACGACAGCGACGCCTCCGTGAGGATCGTGAGGCCGATGCCCAGCGTGGCCGACACGATCACGGGGGCCATGGTGTTGGGGATCACGTGGCGCAGGATGATGCGCAGGTCCCCCATCCCCAGCGCCCGCGCCGCCTGCACGAACTCGCGCTCGCGCAGGCTGAGCACCTCGCCGCGCACGATGCGCGACGTGCCCATCCACCCCGTCAGGCCCAGGACGACGACCACGAGCCAGATGCTGGGGCTCTCGAAGACGGCGATGACGACGATGAGCAGCACCAGGCGGGGAAAGGCCAGCATCATGTCCGTAAAGCGCATGAGCACGCCGTCCACCCAGCCGCCAAAGTAGCCCGCCACGGCCCCGATGAGCGTGCCCAGCGTCATGCTGATGCCCACGGCCACGAAGCCGATGGACAGCGAGATGCGGGCGCCGTACAGGGTGCGCGACAGGATGTCGCGGCCGAACTTGTCCGTCCCCAGCCAGTGCGCGGCCGAGGGCGGCAGGTAGCGCGAGGTGATGATGTCGCCCTGCGCCGCCGGGTCGAACGGCGCGATGAGGGGCGTGAGCAGGGTCACCAGGTACAGCACGATCATCACGGCCAGCCCCATCATGGCCAGCCGGTTCTTCTTGAAGTGCCGCGCCGCGATGGCCCACTGGCTGTCGCCCCGCTGGCGGGACCGGGCCAGGTGCGCGGGGCTCACGGACTTCCACGTCCACCGCAGCAGGGCGCCCACGGTCACCACCAGGGTGGCCAGGGCCAGCCACATGTCGATCCCCACCCGCTCCATCCCCGGCACGGCCACCACGCGGGCCCAGCTCAGGTACACGAGCGAGAAGAAGAAGCCCCAGGCCAGCACCAGGGTCACCACGCGGGCCCACGCCACCCCTCCGCGGCCGGGGGCGGCGGTCTGGGGCGGCGCGGCCGGGGGCATGGGCTCCGGCGGGACGGACTCTACGTCGGGAGAAGCACGCATGTCGGGCTCGTTCTCGCTACTCGTTGCGGATTCGCGGGTCCACCACGGCGTACAGCACGTCGGACAGCAGGTTGCCCAGCACCACCAGCGCCGCGATGACGAACGACGTGGCCATCACCATGGGGTAGTCGCGGGCCAGGATGGCCTCCACGATGGCCCGGCCCATCCCCGGCCAGGCAAAGATCGTCTCCACCAGCACGGCGCCCGACAGCAGGAAGGGCAGGTACAGCCCCACGAGCGTGATGATGGGGATGAGGGCGTTGCGCAGGGCGTGCTTGAAGATCACCGTGCGCTCCGACAGCCCCTTTGCCCGCGCCGTGCGGATGAAGTCCTGGTGGATCACCTCCAGCATGGAGCCGCGCATGTACCGCGCGACCCCCGCCGCCGAGCCGATGCCCAGGGCCACGGCCGGCAGCACCAGGTGCCGGATGCGGTCGCCCGCCTTGGCCCCCACCGACAGGTAGTCGTAGTCGATGCTCATCATCCCCGAGGCCGGCCAGTTGAACAGCCACCCCGCGTCCTGTCCCCGCGAGAAGATCAGGATGAGCATGAGGGCGAACCAGAAGCTGGGCATCGAGTAGAAGAACAGCGCGCCGAACGTGAGCACGTTGTCGGCCACGCTGTACTGCCGCACCGCCTGGACGATGCCGATGAGCATGCCCACCGCGAAGATCACCACCAGCGACACCAGGGTGAGCTGCATGGTGTTCCACAGCACCTCGGGCAGGATCTCGCCGATGGGGCGCATCTGCCCGAACGAGTAGCCGAAGTCGCCCGACAGGAACGACGTGAGCCACTTCCAGTACTGGATGTGCAGCGGCTGGTCCAGCCCCAGGTTGCGGCGCATCTGCTCGATGACCTCGGGGCTCACGTTGGGGTTGAAGAACCGCGCCGTGGGATCCCCGGGCGCCAGGTGCACCACGAAGAAGATGATGGTCAGGATTCCCAGCAGCAGGGGAATCGCGCCCAGCAGCCGCCGGACCAGGTAGCCGATCATCCGTTCACCTCACCCCTTGGTTTTCTGGCCGGCGCTGTCCGCGCCCCCGCCCGTGGAACCCCGTCCGCCCGTCACCCACCACTCCCACGTGTTCTGGTACGCCCCGTAGGTGTTCACCTTCACGCCCCGCAGCTCGTCCCTGCGCCCCGTCACGGCGTCGTAGTAGTACAGCCACGTGTAGGGCTGGTCCTGCACGATCCGCTCCGCGGCGGCCTGCCACAGGGGCCGGGCCGTCTCGGCCGTGGGCTGGGCCTCGGCCTCGCGCATGAGCCGGGTGACCTCGGGGTTGCGGTACGAGGTGATGTTGAACCCCGCGTCGGGCGCCCACAGCGCCGTCAGGTTGGGCGACAGCTCCACGCCCCAGCTGCCCAGCGCC
>NZ_DASURI010000062.1:0-6616 GCF_036280135.1 Longimicrobium sp. | reverse complement strand
GTCTCCCGCCGCCACGGCCGCGGTGCACGCCCTGGCCCGCCGCGGGGGGATCACCGCGGGGACGGTGGCGCAGGGCGCGTGGGCCCTGCTGCTGTCCCGGTACGCGGGCGAGGAGGAGGTCCTCTTCGGCACCTCGGTCTCGGGGCGGCCGCCGGAGCTGGAGGGGATGGAGGAGATGGTGGGCGTGTTCGTGGCCACCCTTCCCGTGCGGGTGCGGGTCCCCGGCGACGCCCCGGTGCTGGAGTGGCTGCGGGAGCGGCACCGGCGCGACGCGGCCCTGCGCGAGCACGGGCACGCGCCCCTGGTGCGCATGCAGGGGTGGAGCGACGTGCCCCGGGGCCAGCCCCTGTTCGAGAGCATGCTCTCGTTCCAGAACTACCCCGTGGACGCCGCGGCCCGTGCCCGCTACGGCGTGGACGAGACGTGGGGGATGGAGGTGGACGACTACCCCCTGTGCATCGTCGTCACGCCCGAGGGCGACGAGATGGCGCTGGAGTGCACGGCCCACCGCGCGCGCCTGGAGCCGGAGGACGCCGACCGGCTGCTGCGGCACCTGGCCGTGGTGCTGGAGGCGTTCGCCGCGGACCCTGGCCGCCTCCTGCGCCACGTGCCGCTCCTGGCCCCCGGCGAGCGCGCCGCCGCGCTGGGGGCCGCGGCGGGGCCCGCGGCGCCCTTTCCCCGCGACGCGCGCGTGCACGAGGTGATCGCCGCCCGGGCCGCCGCCTGGCCCCACGCGCCCGCGGCCACGGGCGGGGGCCGCACCCTGACCTACCGCGCCCTGCTGGACCGGGCGGAGCGGCTGGCCGGCGCCCTGCGGGCCCGCGGGGTGGGCCCCGAGTCGCGCGTGGCGGTGCTGCTGGAGCGGGGGACGGAGCTGGCGGCGGCCCTGCTGGGGGTGCTGCGGGCGGGGGGCGCCTTCGTCCCCGTGGACCCCGGCTACCCGGCCGACCGGATCGGGCTCCTGCTGGAGGACAGCGGCGCCGCCGTGGTGGTCACGCAGGCCGCCCTGCGCGACCGCCTTCCCCCGTTCGCCGGCCCCGTGCTGTGCGTGGACGACGCGCCGGACGCCGCCGGTTCCGACGGCGGAATGATAGACGTGATGGACGTGATGGACGGGGCGGACCCGGAGAGCTTGGCGTACGTCATCTACACGTCAGGCTCCACGGGGCGGCCCAAGGGGGTGATGGTGTCACACCGCTCGCTGCTGTGCTTCGCGGAGGGCGCGCGCGAGCGGCTGGGGCTGGCGGCCTCCGACCGCTTCCTGCAGTTCGCCTCGCCCGGCTTTGACGTGATGGTGGAGGAGGTGTTCCCCGCCTGGCTGGCCGGCGCGTCCGTTGTCTTTCCGTCCGCGGAGCTGCTGGACGCGCCCGCGGCGCTGTCGGAGACCCTGCGCGCGGAGGGGGTGACGGCGCTGGAGCTGCCCACGGCCTACTGGCACGCGTGGGCGCGGCTGCTGGCGGAGGGGGGCGCCCCCGTGCCCCCGTCCGTCCGCTTCGTGATCGCGGGGGGCGAGCGGATGCTCCCCGAGCGCCTGCGCGACTGGGCGGGGACGGGCGTGCCCCTGGTGCACGTCTTTGGCCTCACGGAGACCACCGTGTCGTCCACCATGCTGCGGCTGGAGGCGGGCGAGGACGGCTCCGTGCACGGCAACCTCCCCGTGGGGCACCCGCTGCCCAACGTGGCCGTCCACGTGCTGGACCGCGGGGGCGAGCCCGCCCCGGACGGGGTGCCCGGGGAGCTGTTCATCGGCGGCGAGGGGGTGGCCCGCGGATACCTGGGCCGCCCCGCGCTCACGGCCGCGCGCTTTGTTCCCGACCCCTTTGCCGCCCGCCCCGGCGCCCGGCTGTACCGCACGGGCGACCGCGCGCGGCGGCGGGCGGACGGCGCCCTGGAGTTCCTGGGCCGCCTGGACGAGCAGGTGAAGGTGCGGGGGTTCCGCATCGAGCCGGCGGAGGTGGAGGCGGCCCTGGCCCAGCACCCCGCCGTGGGGCAGGCGGCCGTCGTGGCGCGCGAGGACGCGCCGGGCGAGCGGCGGCTGGTGGCGTACGTGGCCCCCGCGCCCGGGTACCGCCGCGGCCCCGGGGGGCTGCACCCCGTGCGGATGTCGTGGTGGCCCTCGCACGGCGAGGCCGGCTACTACGACGACCTGATGTACAAGGCCATGGCCGAGGACCACCGGCGCAACCGCGGCTACCTGGAGGCGCTGTCGCGGGTGGCGCGCGACCGCGTGGTGGTGGACGTGGGCACGGGCGCCGAGGTGGTGCTGTCGCGGCTGGCCCTGCAGGCGGGGGCGCGAAAGGTCTACGCCATCGAGACCAAGGAGGAGTCGTACCGGCAGGCGCAGGCGTTCGTCCGCTCGCTGGGGCTGGAGGACCGCATCGTCCTGGTCAAGGGAAACGCCCTGGAGGTGGAGCTCCCCGAGCCCGCGGACGTGTGCGTGTCGGAGCTCATCGGGTGCATCGGCGGGTCCGAGGGGGCCGTGGCCATCCTGAACACGGTGTGGCGGCTGCTCAAGCCCGGCGCCGTGCAGGTGCCGCGGCGCTGCCTGACCCGCATTGCCGCCGTGGAGCTGCCGGCCGCGCTGCACGCGGAGCCCGCGTTCGAGCCCATCGCGGCCCACTACGCGGAGCGCATCCTGGACGCGCAGGGGCACCGCGCGGACCTCAAGCTGTGCGTGCGCAACTTTCCCCGCGACCACCTGCGCACGGACGCGGGGGTCTTCGAGGACCTGGTGTTCACGGGGCCCCTGGAACCCGAGTACACCCGCGAGGTGGAGCTGCGGGTGGAGCGGGGCGGCCGCGTGGACGGGTTCCTGATGTGGATCGAGCTGTTCATGGACCAGGCGGTGGACGTGGACTCGCTGGAGCACGAGTGCTGCTGGCTTCCCATGTTCTTTCCCGCCTTCTACCCCGGCATCCGGGTGGACGCGGGCGACGTGTTCCGCGGGCGGTGCGTGGTGACGCTGGCGGAGAACGGGGTGCACCCCGACTACCGCGTGGAGGGCGTGCTCGTTCGCGCGGACGGACGCGAGGAGCCGTTCGCCTTTGTCTCGGCGTGGCGCCGGCGGCCGGACGAGCCCAACGCCCTGCACCGGCGGCTGGTGCGCGGCGACGGCGTGTCGGTGCTCCCCGTGGACGAGGCGCGGCCGGCGTCGCACGTGTCGCTGCACGCGCTGCGGGAGCACCTGGGCCGGCGCCTGCCCGCGCACATGGTGCCCTCCGTGTTCGTGGCCGTGGACGCGCTCCCCCTGACCCCCCACGGCAAGACGGACCGCCGCGCCCTGCCGGACCCGGACGAGGGGCGGCTGGGCGGGGACGCGGCGTACCAGGCGCCCCGCGACGCCGTGGAGGAGACGTTGGCCCGCGTGTGGGCCGAGGTGCTGCGGGTGGAGCGGGTGGGCATCCACGACAACTTCTTCGAGCTGGGCGGCGACTCCATCCTCTCCATCCAGGTCGCCTCCCGCGCCCGCCGGGCGGGGCTTGCCCTTCGCCCGCGGCAGGTGTTCCTGAACCCTACGCCGGCGCGGCTGGCGGCCGTGGCGGAGGTGCTTTCCCCGGTGGCCTCCCCCGCCGGCGAGGCGCCGTCGGGCCCGGCGCCCCTCCTTCCCATCCAGCACTGGTTCTTCGCGCAGGACGTCCCCGACCGGGCGCACTGGAACATGCCGCTCCTGCTGGAGCTGCGCCGCCCCCTGGACCCCGGCCGGCTGGAGGCGGCCCTGGGGGCGGTGGCGGCGCACCACGACGCCCTGCGCCTTCGCTACGGGCGGGACGGGGAGGGCGGGTGGACGCAGCGCTACGCGCCGGCGGACGCGTCGCCCGTCCCCCTGGAGCGGGTGGACCTGTCGTGGGTGCCGGCGTGGGAGCTGGCGGGCGAGATCGAGCGGCGCTCGGCCGCGGCCCAGCGCGCGCTGGACCTGGAGCGCGGGCCCCTGCTGCGGGCCCTGCTGCTGGAGCCGGGGAACGGCCGCCCCCCGCGGCTGCTGCTGGCGGCCCACCACCTGGTGGTGGACGGCGTCTCGTGGCGCATTGTCGTGGAGGACCTGCAGGCGGCGTACGAGCAGCTGGAGGGGGGCGCCGCGCCCGCGCTGCCCCCCCGCACCACGTCGCTGGGCGCGTGGGCGGGGCGGCTGGCGGCGCACACGGCGGCGGGCGGCTTTGACGGCGAGCTGGCGTACTGGGCGGACGAGCCGCGGCGCATCCCGCCCCCCCTTCCCGTGGACGGCCCCGGCCCCAACCCCGAGGGGGGCGCGGAGACGGTCTCCGCGGCCCTGGACGAGGCGGAGACGCGGGCCCTGCTGCGGGAGGTGCCCGCCGCCTACCGCGCCGGCGTGGAGGACGCGCTGCTGGCGGCCCTGGCCCAGGCGTTCCACGCCTGGACGGGGGAGGCGGGGCTGCGGGTGGAGCTGGAGGGGCACGGCCGCGAGGAGCGGTTCGACGGCGTGGACCTGACCCGCACCGTGGGCTGGTTCACCTCGGCGTACCCGGTGCTGCTGGACGCGGGCGCGGGGGCGGACCCGGGCGCGGCGCTCCGTGCCGTCAAGGAGCAGCTGCGCGCGGTGCCGGGCCGGGGGCTCGGCTGGGGGGCGCTGCGCTGGCTGAGCCCGGACCCCGCCGTGCGCGCGCGGCTTGCCGCCCTTCCCGCGCCGGAGGTGGGCTTCAACTACCTGGGCCAGGTGGACGGCTCCGTCACGGGACCCTCGCTCTTTGCCCTGGCGGCGGAGTCGCCCGGCCCGGGGGTGAGCCCGGCGGCCCCCCGCGCCCACCTGCTGGACGTGAACGCCGCCGTGGAGGGCGGGCGGCTGCGGGTGGAGTGGCGCTACGGGGGGGCGGTGCACCGGCGCGAGACGGTGCAGGCGCTGGCGGAGGGCTGCCTGGCCGCCCTGCGGGCCCTCGTGGAGCACTGCCGCGCCCCGTGGGCGGGGGGGTGCACCCCCTCGGACTTTCCCCTGGCCGGGCTGGACCAGGCGGGGGTGGACGCCGTGGCGGGCAACGGGCGCGACGTGGAGGACGTGCTGCCCCTGACGCCCGCCCAGGAGGGGATCCTCTTCGAGACGCTGTACGCGCCGGCCAGCGGCGTGTACGTGGCCCAGTACCCCTTCGGGCTGGACGGCGCGCTGGACGAGGACGCCTTCGTGCGCGCCTGGGCCCGCGTGCTGCAACGCCACGCCGTGCTGCGCGCCGGCTTCGTGCAGGGGCCTGCGCGCCGTCCCGTGCAGGTGGTGCGCCGCGCGGCGGAGCTCCCCGTTCACCGCGAGGACCTGCGCGGGCTGGACGCGGCGGGCCGGCGGGCGCGGCTGGAGGCATTCCTGGCGCGGGACCGCGCGGCGGGCTTCGACCTGTCGCGTCCCCCCCTCATGCGGCTGGCCCTGTTCCGCACGGGCGACGCGGCGTGGGAGGCAGTGTGGACCTTTCACCAGGTGCTCCTGGACGGGTGGAGCCTGCCCCTCCTCTTTCGCGAGGTGCTGGACGGGTACGAGGCGTTCGCCGCCGGCGCCGAGCCGGCCGGGGGCGCCGCGCCGGCGTACCGCGACTACGCGGCGTGGCTGTCGCGGCAGGACCTCGCGGGGGCGGAACGCTACTGGCGCGGGGCCCTGGCGGGGTTCGCCGCGCCCACGCCGCTCTCCCTCGCCCCGCCGTCCGCCGCGGAGGGGGCGGGTGCGGCCGGGTCGGATGCGGACGCATCGGATGCGGACGAGGCGGATCGGGCGGACGCGTCGGCTCCGGCGGATCGGGCGGATCGGGCGGATCGGGCGGATCGGGCGGACGGGTCGGCTTCGGCGGGGCACGGGCGGGCGGAGGCCGTCCTCTCCCCGGAGCTCACGGACGCACTCCTGGCCGCCGCGCGGCACGCCGGGGTCACGGCCAGCACGCTGCTGCAGGGCGCGTGGGCGCTCGTCCTGTCCCGCTACGCGGGCGAGGACGACGTGGTGTTCGGCGGGGCCGTCTCCGGGCGGCCGGCGGAGGTCGCGGGGGTGGAGGAGATGGTGGGCTTCTTCATCAACACCCTTCCCGTGCGGGTGCGGGTGGACCCCGCCGCCGCCGTGCTCCCCTGGCTGCGGGCCCTGCAGGAGCGCCAGGCCGAGGCGCGGGACCACGAGCACGCCCCCCTGGCGCGCGTGCAGCGCTGGAGCGAGCTACCCGCCGGGGCGCCCCTCTTCGAGAGCCTGTTCGCGTACGAGAACTACCCCTTCGAGGAGCTGCTGGAGGCGCCGCGCGCCCTGCGGGTGGTGAGCCGCGGCGGGCGCGAGCAGTCCAACTATCCGCTCTCCGTCGCCGTCCTCCCCGGACGCGCCCTGCGCGTGGTCGCCACCTGGGACCGCGCCCGCTTCGGCGGGGACGGCGTCCGCCGGATGCTGGAGCACCTGCGCGCCGCCGTGGAGGGCCTGGTGCGCGCCGGCGACGCGCCGCTGGGCTCCATCGCGCTCCTCTCGGAAGCGGAGCGGTCGTGGCTGCTGGAGGCGGGGCGGGGGACGCCGGGCGCGCGGGGGGCGCCGGGGTGCGTGCACGAGGGGATCGCGGCGCGGGCGCGGCGCACGCCGGACGCGCCGGCCGTCGTCCACGGGGCGCGGGTGATGACATACGGGGCGCTGGACGGGGCCGCCAACCGCCTCGCGCGG